>NZ_JAGRQY010000004.1:0-22313 GCF_018223905.1 Klebsiella sp. 28 | reverse complement strand
GTCCTCAGCACACCGCGATGGACCGTAATGTAACCACCTTTGCGCAGCTCCGACAGAATCGACATAATGCGGCTGCGCGACAGGTTGGTACGGCGCTGAATAAAGCTCAGGACGTTGATTTGGCGACGATATGCCTCCGGATAGTCCGCCAGCTCTGTTAGCAGGGTTCGCACCATCAGATAAGAATCCACCCCCATCATCTCCTGCGAACGCATGCTCAACACCATCAGCCGCTGCGCCAGAACATGGGCCATCTCCTGCCACAGGTTTTGCGCATTGAGGATCTCGACCGCGGCCTGGTGTCCTATCCAGCGTCCGCGCAAATCTGTCTCAGCAAACAGAGAGCAGTGGTGTTTTTCCGGAATACCGTTAAAGACGCCGTAACCATCGATTAATCCCAATAGCGAAGGGGCAAATATCGTTGATATCACCATGTTGTTTTCCGCATGGCATAGCGAGGCAATCCCCTCTTCGAGCAGAATTAATCCGGATTCAGCCTGGGTCGGCGGAAAACGATAATAGGTCGATCGCGGCAGCGCAAAGGGTGAGCTGGCGGGCAGGAACGCAGATAACAGGGATTCCACCGCGAATAACGGCTTTGTCTGTCTTCCGTAATAAAAAGACGGTAACGCCTGGTCGGTAGAGAGGCTGGCTGCAGGGATCGACATGGTTTTTATGCCATCAGGTCAGGTTGAAAAAGTGATTCGTTGAGAATCATAGTATCAACAGGTGAATTAACGAATAAAAGACAAGACGTTACGAGGATAAAAAGAGTGTAAGCATCATTATCTGCAATAACTATTTATCTCTATTTTACAGCAATAAAAAATACGATGAGCCTTAATTACCTATAAGGCTTAGCGGCGATAAAGATAAGGCCACCTTATTATTTACTGCGCTGGCTAACGCCGCGCCTGAGGGTTTCTCTACCGCTTTCCCCCTCGCATCTCGGCCAGTCCAGGCTACGCTTATCGATGCCACTGACCACCCGCATTCCCCTCCCGTTCTATTGAGTCCATTCATCAAGAAGAGGTTTCGCTATGCTGATCAACGCTATTGGTACCTACTCCGCCAGCCAGCCGCTGGAATCAATGGCCATCACCCGCCGCGACCCGGGGCCGCAGGATGTACAGATCGCCATCGCTTACTGCGGCGTCTGCCACTCCGATCTCCACCAGGCGCGATCGGAATGGGCAGGAACGCTGTATCCCTGCGTGCCGGGGCATGAAATTGTGGGTCGGGTGACCGCGGTCGGCAACGCCGTCTCGCGCTACGCCGTCGGCGATCTGGTGGGCGTCGGCTGTATGGTCGATAGCTGTCAACAGTGCGAAGAGTGCGCCGAGGGGCTGGAAAACTACTGCGACCACATGGTGCTGACCTATAACGGGCCGACCCAGGACGCGCCGGGACACACGCTTGGCGGTTATTCACAGCAGATCGTGGTCAATGAACGCTACGTGCTGCGGATAACCCATCCCGAAGCGCAGCTGGCCGCCGTCGCGCCGCTGCTGTGCGCCGGGATCACGACATACTCGCCGCTGCGCCACTGGCACGTCGGGCCGGGTAAAAAAGTCGGCGTGGTCGGCATCGGCGGCCTCGGGCATATGGGGATCAAGTTGGCCCACGCCATGGGGGCCCACGTGGTGGCCTTTACCACCTCCGAATCCAAGCGTAATGCGGCCAGAGCGCTGGGCGCCGATGACGTAGTGGTGTCGCGCAATGAAGACGAAATGGCGGCCCACGTCAAAAGCTTCGATTTCATCCTCAACACCGTGGCGGCGCCGCACAATCTCGATGCCTTCACCACGCTGCTGAAACGTGATGGCACCATGACGCTGGTTGGCGCCCCGGCCACGCCGCATCCGTCGCCGGAAGTGTTCAATCTGATCTTCCGCCGCCGGTCGATTGCCGGCTCGATGATCGGCGGTATTCCGGAAACTCAGGAGATGCTCGACTTCTGCGCCGAACACGGCATCGTCGCCGATATCGAACTGATCCGCGGCGATGAGATCAACGAAGCCTGGGAAAGAATGGTCAAGGGTGACGTGAAATACCGCTTCGTGATCGACAGTGCGACCCTCGCCGGCTAAGCGCCACGACGAAAGGTACGCCGCCATTCCGTCGGGCTGACGCCAAAGCGCGCTTTAAACTGCTGGCGCCAGGTGACCGCTGAAAGATAGCCCACCGCCTCCGCCACCTGCTCGACCGGCAGATCGCCCGCCTCAAGCAGAGTCTGGCTGCGGCGCAGACGTTCGGCGGTCAGCCAGTCGGTAATGCTCATCCCGGTTGCCCGGGCGAAGTGGCGGGTCAGGGTACGGCGGCTCATCGCCACCACCCGGGCCAGCGAATCGAGACTGTGCGGCTCGGCAATATGCTGCTGCAGATAATCCAGCAGGCAGTTGATTCGCGCATCGCGGGTGTTTTTCGGCACCGGCTGGGCGATAAACTGCGCCTGGCCGCCCTCGCGGTGCGGCGAAACAATCATCCGCCGGGCGATCTGGTTGGCCGCGAGGCTGCCGAAACGCTGGCGGATGATGTAGAGGCAACAGTCCAGCGCCGCCGCGGTGCCCGCCGAAGTAATGATCCGCTGGTCGTCGACGTACAGGGCGTTGATATCCAGCTGCACCTGCGGAAACCGGCGCTGGAAATCCTGCTCGAACTCCCAGTGAGTCGCCGCTCGCCTGCCGTCCAGCAGCCCGGCGTAGCCGAGGACGAACGCGCCGAGGCACAGGCCGACAATCTCCGCGCCGTTATCCCGGGCCCGCACCAGGCTATCAAGCAGCGCCTGCGGCGGACGTCGATCGACCTCGCCCCAGTAAGGCACCACCACGATATCCGCCTGTTCCAGCGCGGCATAATCGCCGGTGGCGTACAGCGCAAAACCATCGCGGGCGCGCAGCAGCCCCGGCCGCTCGGCGCAAATGTGCAGATTAAAGCGTTTGATTTCCGAAACCGAATCGCCAAACAGCATGCAGGGGACGGCGTAGTGAAACGGGCTAAAGCCCTCTACAGCGACAATCGCCACGTCGGTGAGTTTCATCGTCCTTTCCCCTTGCGCATGTTAATAAACCACGGTTTCCCCATCCTGCGGGATACTCACCACATCGGCAATCTGATTATCCAGCGCATACTGGCGCATCTCTTCCCGGCTCACCAGACAGTGGTTGACCGCCTCGAGGTGGATAGCCATGATTTTCGCTTCCGGCAGGGTGAAGTGCACGTTCAGGAGATCTTCCTTGCCCATGATAATCGGGCCAAAGCCGATGACGTGGGCGTAGCCGGCGTTGAGGACCACCACGTCCGGGCGCAGCTTCAGCAGGTCGGCTGCAATGTCATCGCGCCAGATAGTATCCCCCACCAGCCACAGCGTCTTCTCCTGCGGATGGCGAAACACCACGCCGCAGGCCTCGCCCAGGCGTTCAGCCATCGCCGGCACTGCGTAGGTCCGGTCGCTGCCGTGTTGGCCGGAGGTGGTTTTTAACAGGCGCACGCCGGCAAATTCGCTGTCTGCCGACAGCAGGCGCAGATCCTGAAATCCCTGGCTGCGCAGCAGCGCGGCGTCGGCCTCATGCTGGACGAACACCGGCAGGGTTTTCGGGATCGCGGCGATCGCCGCCGCGTCCCAGTGATCGTCATGGGTGTGGGTGACGATCACCGCGTCAACGTCGATAATTTTATCGCGGGAAAACGGCAGCTCAACCAGCGGATTGCGCAATTCGCTGCGCGCGGTGCCCGGAAAACCCGGCCAGGCGCCTTTGTCCGCCAGCATCGGATCGATGAGAAATCTTTTCCCGGCGTAGTCAATAATCTGGGTCGCATTACGGATGTGGGTGATGTTCATGTTGGCGTTCCTCTGGGGTCATCTGACGAACATCGTACTGAGTCCCCGCCTGGCTCAACAGGGGCGTTTGGGCAATGATCGATGAAATCGGGCCAACCTGCGGCGGTTGCCATCCGCCTCCGGCTATGTTGTTCTTAAGGCTCAATTTTTGACAGGAGTGGCAGGATGAAAAAGAAACTGACCGCCGCCGATATGCACGACCCGCAGGTCATCGCCGAGACGCCGTGGTTCAGCATGCGTAAGGTGGGTATTGATGTCGCCCCCGGCGAGCGCCGCGACTTTTATTCCATTCATTACCCGCGCCCGGCGGTGGGGATTGTGGCCATCCAGGATGAGAAAGTGCTGCTGATTCGCCACTACCGCTACCTGATCGATAAGGTGGTGTGGGCGATCCCCTCTGGCGGCGTCGATGAAGAGGAAGACCCGGCGGTCGCCGCGCTGCGCGAGCTGCGGGAAGAGACCGGCTGGCAGGCGCAACGCGTTGAGGAGATCATTCGCTTTAACCCCTCCTACGGCAGCAGCGATCAGCTGTTTATCACCTGGCTGGCCACCGGTTTACGCTGGGTGGGGATGGATGCAGATCAGGATGAGGTGATGGAGACCGGCTGGTTTACCTTCGACGAGATAAACCAACTGATCGCCCGCGGCGAGATGCCGGACGGGCTGTCGCTGGTGCCGCTGCTGCAGCTGATGGCGCAGCGGCGAAGCAGCTCGCTTACGGCTTAAGCATCCGCCAGCGGAACCACAGCTGGGCCACGAGGATCAGCACGCCGCCGATAATCTTCTGCAGCGGCAGCTGTTCGCCGTACCACAGCGCGGCGGCAATGACCGTCAGCAGCGGTTCGAGCACCATGATGATCGCCGCGCTAGCCACCGCCGCGTACTTCTGCCCCTTCATCTGCAGACCGAAGCGCAGGCTGGTGGCGATGACAATGCTGGCCACCAACCAGCCGAGAGTCGGCAGGGTCATCGGCTGGTCCCAGCGTTCAACGGCAGCGGAGATGGTCAACCCGACGATACCGGTGATCGCCAGCTGCACGGTGGTCAGGGGGATCAGCGGTACTTCACGCGCGCAGCGGCTGGTGTAACAGAACCAGATCGACTGCACCAGCGCCGTCAGCAAAAACCAGCCCTGACTGGGGTGGAAGGCTATCGGCATATGCAGACTGAGCAGCCCCAGGCCTACCACCGCGATCGGCAGGCACTCCCACCAGGCGCGAGGCGGGCGCACCTTCATCATCACCCATGCGGTCAGCGGGACGAACATCATCGACAGGCTCATGATAAACGCCCCTTCGCCGAGCGACGCCGTCGTGGAGACCGAATAGATCCACAGGCAGAGGTTGAGCGCAAACCAGAGTCCGCTGATGATGAGTTTTGGCCAGTGCTGCTTTTGCGGGCGAAAACCGCGGCAGAACGGCAGCAGAAGCAGCGCGGCGAAGAAAAAACGCAGCCCAAGAAACGCGAACACCGGCATGCCGGCGATCGCCTCGCGGGAAAATATCCAGCCGCAGGCGGCAATCACCGTCGCGGCAATCAGCAGCAGGTCAGCCTGCCGTTGGCGTACCATACGCGCCTTTCCCTGTGTGTTGGCTTACCAGCCAGGCACCGCGCCGCCGTTGAAGATAGTCTCTGCCGCCTTCGCCACCTCCGGCGACTGGTACGACTGCATAAACTCCTTCACGTTTTGCGCGTCTTTATTGTCTTCCCGGGTCACGATGATGTTCACGTAGGGCGAGTTTTTATCTTCGATAAAGATGCCGTCACGAACCGGCGACAGCCCGGTTTGCTGCAGGTAGGTGGTGCTGATGATAGCCACGTCGACTTTGGGATCGTCGAGTACGCGCGGCAGTTGCGCCCCTTCCAGCTCCATGATCTTCAGGTTATGCGGGTTGTCGGTGATATCCACCGCCGTCGGCAGCAGGCCGGTCCCGGCTTTGAGGGTAATCAGCTTCTCTTTTTGCAGCAGCAGTAGCGCCCGCCCGAGGTTGGTCGGATCGTTGGGGATAGCGATCGTCGCGCCGTCTTTCAGTTCGGCGACTGACTTGATCTTGCGCGAATAGCCGGCCATCGGGAAGACGAAGGTATTCCCGACCGCCACCAGATGATAATTATGCGCTTTGTTGTCCTGCTCAAGGAAAGGCCGATGCTGGAAGACGTTGGCGTCCAGATCCCCGGCGTTGGTCGACTCGTTGGGCAGCAGTGAGCCGCTGAACCCCACCAGCTCGACCTCCAGACCGTACTTCTCTTTGGCCACCTTCTTCGCCACTTCCGCCACATCCTGCTCGGCACCGTTAATCACACCGACCTTAATGTGCTTCGCTTCATTACCCTTTTGGTCGCAGCCGACCAGCGCCAGACCCGCCAGCATCACTGCGGCGGCGGCCCGTAAACGTAATCTCATCCTCTTCACCCTGTCTGTCCTGAATGTCATTGTTTTTTTCGTACAAAACTATAGCGACTTTCGGGTCGGGTAATAAACAGCAAACCACGCAACTGGAAATAAAATCATCTTCGCGAAACGCGAGGCGCTAGCCCCGTCGCCACTCGCCCGGCGTCACGCCATAGCGCATTTTGAAGCGCTTCGAGAAGGACGCCAGCGACTGAAAGCCGCAGCGTTCGGCAATGACCTCGAGGTTGGTCTGACGCTCCAGGCGCAGCAGCCGGGCGGCCAGCGCCATTCGCAACTGCGACAGCCACGCCTGCGGCGTCAGGTGATAGACGCGGGCAAAATGACGGGCAAAGGTGGCCCGTGATAAAAACGCGCGGGCGGCCATACTCTCCAGCGTCCACGGTNNCGGTTGCTCCGGGGTCGCCATCACCGCCAGCACCGCCGGAATCAGGCGTTCATCGCTCATCAGGCGCAGCAGCCCGCCGGGCGGCTGTTGCTCGCCAAGCAGCATGCGCAGCAGGAGCACCAGCAGCGTATCGCCGAGGCTGCGCACGATAGCGCTGCCGCCGGGACGCTGCGCCAGGCTCTCGCGCACCAGTATATTAAGCAGCGCGTCCAGCTCCGGGCAGTCTTCACGCGCATCGGTATGGAGATGGATCAGCGTCGATGCTTCACTGAACAGCCAGCTGACGTGCGGACCAAAATAGAATTCGCCGCACAGCATCTCCAGCGCCCCCTCCGCCGGGCCGGCGCGCATTTCCGTCACCGTGCCGTTAAACCGGTGCGCCACCGGCAGCACCTGGCCCCACTCCACCAGGCTCTCCATCAGATGCGGCGAACCGTGCGGCAGGAGGACGACATCTCCCGCGCGCAGGTGATGAGTCTGGCCGCCGACGTTGAGCCGCCCCTCGCCGCGCAGCACCACGTGCCAGGGCACCACGCCGCTGCGCATTTGCTGGTGCCCGGCCTGCCAGCGGCCGCCGAAGCGACAGTGCAGGTTCACTTCGCAGCGCGGCGCCAGCAGCGCCAGCAGATGACTGAGACTGTCCATGCTTCTCCTGAGACGATAAGACAAAAAGGTGAGACGAAGACCGCCAGTCTAGCATGCGGCAAGCGCCTAAGATGACCCCATTGCCAACACACCCTCGATAACAACAGGAGTTAACCATGAGCCGTTTAGCAGATATCCGTGAACAAGACGCCACCGGCAAAGCCGCCGATATTTTCGCCGGGATCAAAAAAGCGATGGGCAAAGTGCCGAACGCCTACCTGACCATCGGCGGCCACTCGCCGGCGGCGCTGCAGCAGGCGCTGGCGCACAATGCGATGCTCCATAAAGGCAGCCTCAGCGCCCAACAGCTGGAGGCGATTAATCTGTCGGTCAGCGAAGCCACCGGCTGTGACTACTGCCTGGCCGCGCACACCCTGATGGCGAAAAAAGCCGGCTTCAGCAGCGAGCAGATCCATGCCCTGCGCCGCGGGGAGTATGCGGAAGAGGCGCAGCTTGATGCGCTGGTGAAATTCGCGCAGACCCTGGTGACCACCACCGGTACGCTGCCGGAAGCCGACGTCGCCGCGCTGCGCAACGCCGGTTTTAGCGACCAGCAGGTGATTGAGATTATCAGCGCCATCAGCGCCATCCTGTTCACCAACATGGTGAACCGGGTTAACGACACGGTGGTCGACTTCCCGAAAGCCGATTAATCCGTCGCGCAGCGCCGGTTTTACAGCCCCAGATCGCTGAGCCCCGGATGATCGTCCGGGCGGCGCCCCTGCGGCCAGTGGAACAGGCGCTCGCTTTCGCTAATTGGTAGATCGTTGATGCAGGCGTAGCGCGTCTGCATCAGTCCGTGCTTATCAAACTCCCAGTTCTCATTACCATACGAGCGAAACCAGTTGCCGCTGTCGTCGCACCACTCGTAGGCGAAGCGCACGGCAATGCGATTCTCCTGCCATGCCCACAGCTCCTTAATCAGCCGGTATTGCTGCTCCTTGCGCCATTTTCGCTGCAGGAACTCAACAATTTGCCCCCGACCGTGGACAAATTCGCTGCGGTTGCGCCATTCGCTATCCACGGTGTAGGCCAGGGCGACTTTTTCCGCATCGCGGCTGTTCCAGCCATCTTCCGCGGCGCGGACCTTCTGGATAGCGCTGTCGCGGGTAAACGGCGGTAACGGGGGACGTTGTTCGGTCATACTTACTCTCCTTTGCGGGCTAATTGCTGCTGCAGGCGCTGATTCTCCTGCTCCAGGTCATGAATACGTTGCTGCAGGTTCTGGCTGTACTCCGCCACCTGCTGCGCGCTGTAGCGCGGCGTAATGTGCTGCGGGCAGTTCCAGTCAAACGCCTGCAAATGAAAAAGAAACAGACGTTCAATGCGGGCGCGATAGTTGGCCGGCGCCACCTGCGCCAGCAGCTGCGGGTGGTCCTCTGCCGCCAGGACCTCGACGGTGGCGTAGATTTTCAGCCTGGCACGGCGCGGATAATCCATCAAAAACAGGCAGGCCCGGTCGCTGCCGCGCAGATTGCCGGTAGTAATGTACTGGCGGTTACCGCCGAAATCGGCCATCGCCAGGGTGGTGTCATCCAGCAG
This sequence comes from Klebsiella sp. 28, assembly GCF_018223905.1. Lineage (NCBI taxonomy): Bacteria > Pseudomonadati > Pseudomonadota > Gammaproteobacteria > Enterobacterales > Enterobacteriaceae > Klebsiella > Klebsiella sp. 28. The sequence goes on along the minus strand of NZ_JAGRQY010000004.1, from coordinate 13,487 downwards.
ATGCAGAAACCCCGGCGGGCCGCCGCGATGCTGAATGTAGGGCCAGCCGCTCTGCGACACCGTCGCCAGATAAAAGCTGTCGCGGGTGGCGATCATCCCCGCTTCGCTGTCGCCGAAGCGGTCGGCCTGGCGGCGACTGCGCGGCGTTTGCCACAGCGAGTCGCTGCCCATTTCATGCTGCACATCCATCACGTCCGGGGTGATAGCGATATCGAGAAAGGTTGCTGCCATAGCGCCTCCTGTTGTCTGGCGCCATCATGGACTGTACTGTGAAGAATGATAATACGGGTAAAGTGGCAATCATCTTTCCGCAAAACGGGAGAATAATGGATCGATTAAGCGCGATGGCGCTGCTGGTGAAAGTGACCGAGCTGGGGAGCATGTCGGCGGCGGCGCGGGCGCTGAATATGCCGTTGACCACCGTCAGCCGCCATATTGGCGAACTGGAGAGCGCGCTGGGCGTACGCCTGCTGGCGCGAACCACCCGCAAACTGACGCTCACCGACGCCGGGGTCGATTATGTTGCCGCCGCGCGGCGGATCCTTGAGGAGGTGGAAAACGCCGAACGCCAGGCGACGGGCGAATATCAGGAGCCAAAGGGCGAGCTGGTGATCTCCGCGCCGACGATGTTTGGACGCCAGCACGTTCTTCCGGTAATCAGTGAATTTATCGCCCGCTACCCGCTAATTCGCGTCCGTTTGCTGCTCAGCGATCGCAATGCCGACCTGGTGAGCGACCATGTCGATCTGGCGGTGCGGATTGGCGACCTGGCGGACAGCAGCATGGTGGCCACCCGCCTCGGCACCATGCGGATTGTGGCCTGCGCCCATCCGGCGCTGCTGGCGAAATACGGCGAGCCGCAGCGGCCGCGCGATCTGGCGGCGCTGCCGATCATCCGCATTGAATCGCCGATGCCCTATCGCGGCTGGCGCTTTCGCGCCGCTGAGCGCGAGGACCAGCTGATTAACCTGCCGCCGGTGCTATCCATCACCACGCCGGAGAGCGCCGCCGATGCCGCGCGGCTGGGGGTGGGGGTGGCCCGCTTACTGCATTATCAGGCGCTGGATGGCCTGCGCCACGGGGAGCTCCGTCTGCTGCTGGAAAACGTCGAGCCGGATCCGGCGCCGGTCCATTTGCTGTATACCGCTCGGGATCTGGCGCCGCTTAAGCTGCGCAAATTTATCGATTTTGCCGCACCGGCGCTGCGTCAGGCACTGCTGCGCATCGCCGGGGCCGCTTAATGCGTCGCGGTCTTCAGCGGCGCCTCCTTTAACAGCCATGAGAGGACAAACGCCACCGCCATAATGCCGGCCGCCATCAGAAACGCCGCGTGGATCGCCGCGCCGAAGGCGTCGAGGTAGTCGAGGCGGATATCCGCGGGCAGGTGCTGGACCGCCACCGGATTCATTCCCGGCGGCAGCACCGCGCCTTCCGGCAGCAGTTGTTGCAGGTTGCTCTGCAGCACGTGCGTGAACACCGCGCCAAACAGCGCCACGCCGATGGAGCCGCCAATCGAGCGGAACAGGGTCACGCCGGAGGTGGCGACGCCGTACATCTGCGCCGGCATCGCATTCTGCACCGCCAGGACCAGCACCTGCATCACCAGCCCCAGACCCGCTCCCAGCACGCCGGTAAACAGGTACAGCTGCCACAGCGGCGAGTGAATGGTAATGCGGGTCAGCAGTACCATGCCGGTCACGCCGAGCAGGGTGCCGAGGATCGGAAACAGGCGATATTTACCGGTACGGCTGATAATCCGCCCGCTGATAATCGAGGTCAGCAGCAGGCCGCCCATCAGAGGGATCAGCTGCAGCCCGGCTTCGGTGGGCGTCGCCTCCTTCACCACCTGCAGATAGAGCGGCAGGAAGGTGACTGACCCGAACAGCGACATGCCGATGACGAAGCCGATCAGGCTGCACAGCAGGAAGCTGCGGTTGCGGAACAGCGCCAGCGGAATAATCGGCTCGGCGGCCATCCGTTCTTCGTAAATAAAGCCGATGATCCCCACGATGCCGAAGGCCAGAATGCACCACAGCTGCGGGTCATTCCACGCATGGACGCTGCCCCCTTCCGAGGTAAACAGGATGATGCACAGCAGCGCCATGCTGAGATAAATCGCCCCCAGCCAGTCAATCTGATGCTGGCTGCGTTTATTGCTGCTGTGGAATACCGCGCCGATCACCAGCAGCGCGAACAGGCCGAGCGGCAGGTTGATATAGAAGATCCAGCGCCAGGAGGCGTGCTGCACCAGAAAACCGCCGATCAGCGGGCCGATCACCGTCGCCAGGCCGAAAACGCCGCCGAACAGCCCCTGATAGCGGCCGCGGTTGGCGGGCGGAATGACGTCGGCGACCGCCGCCATGCTGATCACCATCAGGCCGCCGCCGCCGAGCCCCTGCAGGCCGCGCATCAGCACCAGTTGGGTCATATTCTGCGCCAGCCCGCAGAGCGCGGAGCCGACGAGAAACAGCCCAATCGCCACCTGCAGCACGATTTTGCGGCCGAACAGATCGCCAAATTTACCGTACAGCGGCACCGCGATGGTGGAGCTGAGGATATAGGCGGTGACCACCCAGGAAAGCTTGTCCAGCCCGCCCAGTTCGCCGACAATCGTCGGCAGCGCGGTGGAGACAATGGTCTGATCCAGCGCTGAAAGCAGCATCACCAGCAGCAATGCGCTGAACAGCAGGCGTATCGACTGCACCGGTGGGTTAGCGACTTGAGAAGTCATTACAACGCTCGCTTGAAATTAATTAAATGCATAATTAATATTTAGTGAAAGAATGAGTCGGGTCAAGAGATCGCCATATCATGACAGCACAAAAGGATCAGGATGCTCCCCGCCGCCCGGGTCGGCCGCGCGGTAAAAAACCGGGTACCGCCAACCGCGAACAGTTGATGGACATCGCCCTGACGCTGTTTGCCCGCGACGGGGCGGGCCGCGTATCGTTGAACGCCATCGCCAAAGAGGCCGGGGTGACACCGGCGATGCTGCATTACTACTTCAGCTCGCGGGATGCGCTGGTGACTCAGCTGATTGAGGAGCGCTTTATGCCGCTGCGCAATCACATCAGCCGCATCTTTGTCGATCATCCACAGGACCCGGTGCTGGCGCTGACGATGATGGTCGAGACGCTGGCGCATATGGCGGAGAAAAACGCCTGGTTCGCGCCGCTGTGGATGCAGGAGATCATCGGCGAAATGCCGATTCTGCGCCAGCATATGGATGCCCGCTTCGGCGAGGAGCGTTTTCAGGTGATGCTGGGGACGGTGCGTCGCTGGCAGCAGGAAGGCAAGATCAATCCGGCGCTGGCGCCGGAGCTGCTGTTTACCACGGTAATTAGCCTGGTGCTGGTGCCATTTTCACGCATCCACAGCGATCCGCGTTTACAGGCGGTCAACCGTCAGACCATCGTCAGCCACGCGCTGGCGTTAATGGGCCACGGCGTTGGAGGTTAAGGCGTGGTTTTGACGCTTTTGTAGTCCGGATAAGACACCACGCGCCGCCATCCGGGATTTTCCCTGCTCGCGCTACGCTTAGCAGGGCTACAACTTCTATGTTAATTCCCGGCAGATTGCGCTCCCGGTTGATCTTCTGCGTTATGTCTCTTATGCCGCAGGGAGCGCACAGCACGAACCCCAGGACGGGTAAGGCGACAGCCGCCACCCGGCAAGAATACAGGTGCCGTGCCTGATATCCTGCCCGGCGGCGCTGCGCTTGCCGGTCCTGGGTGGGGCGAAACTACGGGAGGACTGTGTAGGCCGGATAAGGCATTTATGCCGCCATCCGGCACAACCACAGGTACGGTACCTGACCGCCCGGGGATACCAGGATCGTTACAGCCCCTTCGACAAATAGTGGCGCTGCATGCCTGCGTGCGGGAAGTCGGGCAGCGACATCTGCAGCTGATAGCCTAATTTCTGATAAAACGGCAGCGCCTGGAAGCTAAAGGTATCCACCAGCAGATGGCTGCAGCCTTGCGCCTGCGCCTGCTGTTCCGCCTCCTGCATCAGCTCGCTCCCCAGCCCGCGCCCGCGCGTCGTCTCGCTAACCCACAGATACTCAATGCACAGCCAGTTGCCCTTGCGTTTGGCAATCAGCCCGCCCTGCATTACCCCTTGCGCATCGCGCGAGTAAATCCCCAGATCGCCAAACTGCGCCGCATCGAGATACTGCTGATTATACTGCCGCAGACCGGCAAACAATTCTTGTTGATCGTCGGGATTAATGCTTTTTGTAATGATTAGTGTCATTAACTATCTCCAGTATCGCGCTGCCGAATGGTTATTTTCCCTCTCCACTTTCACAAAATATTCTTATTTTCTCCATGATTATTTGCCTTAATTTTTTGCGTTCTAAAAGTAAGCAAAAAAACCTTTCCATTATCGCGACGGATCGTATAATGGGGAAAAATGAGAATGATCATTCTCATCACAAAACCAGAGGAGATGCGCTTTTCACCTCCTGAAGACCGAAGAGGTTGGCTTCAGCGGAGACACAATAACAATCACGTTCAGGAACATCTGTGTTCCTTTTTTGTCATTTTCGCTCACCCGAAAATGCCTCAGCGCCCAACCTATTCCCTCGTTTTTAAATAAACGGGGCGGACGTCTTATATCTTGAGAAAATATAATGAAATACATCATAGCTCCCATCGCGACAGCATTATTTCTCCTTAGCGGATGCGATAATGCGCAGACATCTGCTCCGCAGCAACCCACGCCGGAAGTGGGCGTGGTCATCCTGCAAAGCCAGCCGGTGCCGGTAGTCAGCCAGCTCACCGGCCGCACCACCGCCTCGCTCAGCGCCGAAGTTCGCCCGCAGGTGGGCGGCATCATCCAGAAACGCCTGTTTACCGAAGGCGATATGGTGAAGGCCGGGCAGGCCCTTTACCAGATCGATCCCTCCAGCTATCGCGCGACCTGGAACGAAGCGGCGGCGGCGCTGAAACAGGCCCAGGCGCTGGTGGTCTCCGATTGCCAGAAGGCCCAGCGCTACGCGTCGCTGGTCAGGGATAACGGCGTTTCCCGCCAGGATGCCGACGACGCCGCCTCCACCTGCGCCCAGGACAAGGCCAGCGTGGAATCGAAGAAAGCGGCGCTGGAGAGCGCGCGCATCAACCTGAACTGGACCACCGTCACCGCGCCGATAGCCGGGCGCATCGGCATCTCGTCGGTTACGCCGGGGGCGCTGGTCTCCGCCGATCAGGATACCGCGCTGGCGACGATCCGCGGGCTCGACACCATGTATGTCGATCTGACGCGATCCAGCGTCGATCTCCTGCGTTTACGCAAACAAAGCCTAGCCAGCAACAGCGACACCCTCAGCGTGACGTTAACCCTGGAAGATGGCAGTACCTACCAGGAAAAAGGGCGTCTGGCGCTCACCGAAGTCGCCGTCGATGAATCCACCGGCTCGGTGACCCTGCGCGCTATCTTCCCCAACCCGCAGCACGTCCTGCTGCCGGGGATGTTCGTCCGCGCGCGCATCGATGAAGGCATCATGAACGACGCGATCCTCGCCCCACAGCAGGGGATCACCCGCGATGCCAAAGGCGACGCCACGGCGCTGGTGGTCGATGCCGCCAACAAAGTTGAGCAGCGTACCGTGGAAACCGGCGACACCTACGGCGATAAATGGCTGGTGCTGAGCGGCCTGAAAGCGGGCGACAAGCTGATTGTCGAAGGCACCGGTAAAGTGGCCCCCGGACAGACAGTGAAGGCCGTCGCCGTCAACAATAACGGAGGCAACGCCTGATGTTCTCCCGTTTCTTCGTGCGTCGCCCGGTCTTTGCCTGGGTGATCGCCATTCTGATTATGCTCGCCGGGGTGCTGGCGATCCGCACCCTGCCGGTAGGCCAGTACCCGGACGTCGCCCCGCCGGCGGTGAAAATCTCCGCCACCTATACCGGGGCGTCCGCCGAAACCCTGGAGAACAGCGTCACCCAGGTCATCGAGCAGCAGCTCACCGGCCTCGACCATCTGCTCTACTTCAGCTCCACCAGCAGCTCCGACGGCTCGGTCAGCATCACCGTCACCTTTGAGCAGGGGACCGACCCGGACACCGCCCAGGTGCAGGTGCAAAACAAAGTGCAGCAGGCGGAATCGCGGCTGCCGAGCGAAGTCCAGCAGTCCGGCGTAACGGTGGAAAAATCGCAGAGCAGCTTTCTGCTGATCCTTGCGGTGTATGACAAAACCAACCGCGCCACCAGCTCCGATATCTCCGACTGGCTGGTCAGCAATATGCAGGACCCGCTGGCGCGCGTGGAGGGCGTCGGCAGCCTGCAGGTATTCGGCGCCGAATACGCGATGCGCGTCTGGATGGACCCGACCAAACTCGCCTCCTACTCGCTGATGCCTTCCGACGTCCAGTCGGCGATTGAGGCGCAGAACGTGCAGGTTTCCGCCGGTAAAATCGGCGCGCTACCGTCGTCCAATGCCCAGCAATTAACCGCCACCGTGCGCGCGCAGTCCCGGCTGCAAACCCCTGACCAGTTCAAAGCGATCATCGTGAAAAGCCAGGCCGACGGCTCGGTAGTACGCCTGAGCGATGTCGCGCGGGTGGAGATGGGTAGCGAGGATTACACCGCCACCGCCAATCTGAACGGCCACCCGGCCGCCGGGATCGCGGTGATGATGGCCCCCGGCGCCAACGCGCTGGACACCGCGACGCTGGTGAAAAGCAAAATCGCCGAATTCCAGCGTCAGATGCCGCAGGGTTACGATATTGCCTATCCGAAGGACAGCACCGAGTTCATCAAAATCTCGGTCGAGGACGTGATTCAGACCCTGTTCGAAGCGATTATCCTCGTCGTCTGCGTGATGTATCTGTTCCTGCAGAACTTCCGCGCGACGCTCATTCCGGCGGTGGCGGTGCCGGTGGTGCTGCTTGGCACCTTCGGCGTGCTGGCCCTGTTCGGCTACTCGATTAACACCCTGACGCTGTTCGCCATGGTGCTGGCGATCGGCCTGCTGGTGGATGACGCCATCGTGGTGGTGGAGAACGTCGAGCGCATTATGCGCGACGAAGGGCTCCCCGCTCGCGAAGCCACCGAAAAATCGATGGGCGAAATCTCCGGCGCGCTGGTGGCGATTGCCCTGGTGCTGTCGGCGGTGTTCCTGCCGATGGCCTTCTTCGGCGGTTCGACCGGGGTCATCTATCGCCAGTTCTCGGTAACCATTATTTCGGCAATGATGCTGTCGGTGGTGGTGGCGCTAACCCTCACCCCGGCGCTGTGCGGCGCGCTGCTCAGCCACTCCAAACCACACACCAAAGGGTTCTTTGGCGCCTTTAACCGCCTGTGGGGGCGCACGGAAGCAGGCTACCAGCGCCGCGTACTCGGCGGCCTGCGCCGGGGCGCAGTGATGATGGGCGCTTACGCGTTGATTTGCGGGGCGATGGCGCTGGCGATGTGGAAGCTGCCGGGCAGCTTCCTGCCGGTGGAGGACCAGGGGGAGATCATGGTCCAGTACACCCTGCCCGCCGGGGCCACCGCGGTGCGTACCGCTGAGGTGCGCCGCCAGGTGACCGACTGGTTCCTCACCAAAGAGAAAGCCAATACCGACGTCATTTTCACCGTCGACGGCTTCAGCTTTAGCGGCAGCGGGCAGAACGCCGGGATGGCCTTCGTGTCGCTGAAAAACTGGTCGCAGCGCAAAGGGGACGACAATACCGCCCAGGCCATTGCCCTGCGCGCCACCAAAGAGCTGGGGACGATCCGCGACGCCACCCTGTTCGCCATGACCCCGCCGTCGGTGGACGGCCTCGGACAGAGCAACGGCTTCACCTTCGAGCTGATGGCCAGCGGCGGTACTGACCGCGACAGTCTGATGAAGCTGCGCAGCCAGCTGCTGGCGGCGGCCAACCAGAGCAGCGAGCTGCAGTCGGTGCGCGCTAACGATCTGCCGCAGATGCCGCAGCTGCAGGTGGATATCGATAACAACAAAGCCGTCTCGCTGGGGCTGTCGCTGAGCGACGTGACCGATACGCTCTCCAGCGCCTGGGGCGGTACCTACGTGAATGACTTTATCGATCGCGGCCGGGTGAAAAAGGTCTATATCCAGGGCGAAAGCGACGCGCGCGCGGTGCCGTCGGACCTCGGCAAATGGTTCGTTCGCGGCAGCGATAACAGCATGACGCCGTTCTCCGCCTTCGCCACCACCCACTGGCAATACGGCCCGGAAAGCCTGGTGCGCTACAACGGCTCCGCCGCCTTTGAGATCCAGGGCGAAAACGCCGCCGGCTTCAGCTCCGGCGCGGCAATGGACAAGATGGAAAAGCTGGCCGACAGCCTGCCGGCGGGCTCCACCTGGGCGTGGAGCGGCATTTCGCTGCAGGAAAAGCTCGCCAGCGGCCAGGCGATGAGCCTGTACGCCATCTCGATTCTGGTGGTGTTCCTGTGCCTGGCGGCGCTGTATGAGAGCTGGTCGGTGCCGTTCTCGGTGATCATGGTTATCCCGCTCGGCCTGCTCGGCGCGGCGCTGGCGGCGACGCTGCGCGGTTTAAGCAACGACGTCTACTTCCAGGTGGCGCTGCTGACCACCATCGGCCTGTCGTCGAAAAACGCCATCCTGATCGTGGAGTTCGCTGAATCCGCCGTGGATGAGGGGTATTCGCTCTCCCGGGCGGCGATCCGCGCCGCGCAGACTCGTCTGCGCCCGATTGTCATGACCTCGCTGGCGTTTATCGCCGGGGTACTGCCGCTGGCCATCGCCACCGGCGCCGGAGCCAACAGCCGCGTGGCGATCGGCACCGGCATCATCGGCGGCACCCTGACAGCCACCCTGCTGGCGGTGTTCTTCGTACCGCTGTTCTTCGTGCTGGTGAAACGTCTCTTCACCCGCCAACGTCCTTCTCAGGAGTAAGGTATGTTTCGTTTGAGTTTTATGTTTATCGCGCTCCTGACCGCGGGCTGCGTCTCGCTTGACCCGCATTATGATCGCCCGGCCGCGCCGGTGCCGGCCACCCTGCCCGGGGCGCACGGCGAATCGACGGCGGTGGTCGGCGACTGGCAGAAAGTGGTCAATGACGCGCGGCTGAAAAAAGTGGTCAGCATCGCGCTGAACAGCAACCGCGATGTGCAAAAGGCGCTGGCCGATATCGAGGCCGCGCGCGCCCAGTATGGCGAAACGCGGGCATCGCTGTTTCCCACCGTTGATGCCGAACTGAGCCACACCCGCAGCAAAACGGTGGCCAGCGGCCTGAGTTCCGCTTCGCAGGCCGACGGCGCGGTCTCCAGCTTCGAACTGGACTTGTTCGGCAAGAACCAGAGCCTGTCGCGCGCGGCGCGCGAAACCTGGCTTGCCAGCGAATTCACCGCGCAGAATACCCGGCTGACGATGATTGCCGATTTGACCACCGCCTGGGTGACGCTGGCGACGGATAACAGCAATCTGGCGCTGGCGCAGCAGACGATGGACAGCGCGGCAAACTCGCGCAACATCGTCGCCCGCCAGATGGCGGTTGGCACCGCCTCCGCGGGTGATTTAAGCTCGGCGGAAAGCGTCTATCAGCAGGCGCGCGCCAGCGTCGCCAGCTATCGCACGCTGGTGGCGCAGGATAAAAACGCCATTAACCTGCTGGCGGGGGAAACCGTGCCGGAGAGCCTGCTGCCCGGCACTCTCGAGAGTCTCGGGGATAACAGCATCGCGCTGGTGCCGGCGGGCGTGTCGTCGTCGGTGCTGCTGCGTCGGCCGGACATTCAGGAAGCGGAGCACAATCTGAAGAGCGCCAATGCCGATATCGGCGCGGCGCGGGCGAACTTCTTCCCGTCGATTTCCCTGACCGCCAGCGCCGGGGTCGGCAGCGACTCGCTGTCGTCGCTGTTCAGCCACGGGATGCAGGTGTGGTCGTTCGCCCCCTCCATCAGCCTGCCGCTGTTCACCGGCGGCAGCAACCTGGCGCAGCTGCGCTATGCGGAAGCGGAGAAAAAGGGGCTGATCGCCACCTACGAGAAATCGATTCAGAGCGCGTTTAAGGACGTTGCCGATGCGCTGGCGCGCCGGGAAACGCTGAGCGAAGAGCTTGATGCTCAGCGGCAGTATGTCGCCGCCGAGCAGACATCGCTGGATATCGCCATGAAGAGCTATCAGGCCGGGGTCGGCGATTATCTGTCGGTGCTCACCGCTCAGCGCACGCTGTGGTCGGCGAAAACGACGCTGCTGTCCCTGCAGCAGACCGACCTCAATAACCGGATCACCCTCTGGCAGTCGCTGGGCGGCGGCGCCAGTTAAACTTACCCGCCGGGCGACCGAGCCCGGCCTCTACAAGGAATCGTTATGGCACGTGTTTCCCTCTCCTGGGCGCTGATCCTCGGCCTGCTGTCGGGTATCGGCCCGCTGTGCACGGATTTTTATCTACCGGCGCTGCCAGAGATCACTCAGCAGCTGCAGGCCACCAGCACCCAGACCCAGCTGTCGTTGACCGCCGCGCTGATTGGTCTCGGCCTGGGTCAGCTGTTTTTCGGCCCGCTGAGCGACCGCATTGGCCGCCTGAAACCGCTGGCGCTGTCCCTGCTGCTGTTTATCTTCTCTTCGGCGATGTGCGCCCAGACCCGCGATATCAACATGCTGATTGTCTGGCGCTTTTTACAAGGCTTTGCCGGCGCCGGCGGCTCGGTGCTGTCGCGATCCATTGCCCGCGATAAATACCAGGGCACCCTGCTGACCCAGTTTTTCGCCCTGCTGATGACCGTGAACGGCATTGCGCCGGTGCTGTCCCCGGTGCTGGGCGGCTACGTCATCACCGCCTTCGACTGGCGAATTCTCTTCTGGACGATGGCCGCCATTGGCGGCGTGCTGCTGGTGATGAGCCTGGCGATCCTGCGGGAAACGCGCCCGGCCACAGCGGCGCATGCCAGCCGCCAACGGCCCGGCCAGCCGGTGCTGAAAAANNTGGCCGGGCTGTTCTCCTACATCGGCTCTTCTTCCTTCGTGATGCAGAGCGAATACGGCATGAGCGCCATGCAGTTCAGTCTGCTGTTCGGTCTGAACGGTATCGGGCTGATCATCACCGCGATGATCTTTTCCCGTCTGGCGCGCCGCTTTAGCGCCGAAAGCCTGCTGCGCGGCGGCCTGACGCTGGCCGTGAGCTGTGCGGCGATCATGCTGCTGTTTGCCTGGCTGCATCTGCCGGTGCTGGCGCTGGTCGGCCTGTTCTTTACCGTGTCGCTGATGAGCGGCATCAGCACCGTCGCCGGCGCGGAGGCGATGAGCGCCGTCGACGCCGCGCAGTCCGGGACCGCGTCCGCGCTGATGGGCACCCTGATGTTTGTCTTCGGCGGCATCGCCGCGCCGCTGGCGGGTCTCGGCGGCGAAACAATGCTGAAAATGAGCCTCGCGATGGCCATCTGCTACCTGCTGGCGCTGCTGCTGGGCCTCAGCAAACCGCGCGACGCACGCTAATCTCCTGCTGCGGTAATAAAATATTCCAGATTTATTACCGCACTATTTCCCGCCATATCTACCATTCTCGTATTATTCTCCACGTACTAATCGTGATACTCTTCACAGGCAAGGAATAAATAATTCCTTATACTGCGCGCCACTGAGAATAACGAGGTTTCTATGAGTATCGACCTGAGCAAACTGCTGACCGAGCGACGTAACGCCAACAGCGCCAACATTGACACCCTCTCCACCCTCGAGATGCTGACGGTGATAAACCAGGAAGACCAGCAGGTAGCCCAGGCGATAACGCCCTATCTGCCGCAGATTGCCGAGGTGGTGGATAAGGTCGCGGCGGCGCTGCAGGCCGGTGGCCGCTTGATTTACATTGGCGCGGGTACCTCAGGGCGTCTGGGGATCCTCGATGCCAGTGAATGCCCGCCAACCTTCGGCACCCGCCCGGAGCAGGTGGTGGGGATCATCGCCGGCGGACATAAAGCGATTCTCAGCGCCGTGGAAAACGTGGAAGACAACAAAGCGCAGGGGGCGATGGATCTGCAGAACCTGAACTTCAGCAACCGCGATGTGCTGGTGGGGCTGGCGGCCAGCGGACGCACGCCGTACGTCATTGGCGCCATGGAATACGCCCATAGTCAGAATGCCTTTGTCGCCATCGTCAGCTGTAATCCGCATGGCGAAATGGCCCAGCTGGCGGACGTGGCGATCACCCCGGTGGTCGGCCCGGAAGTGGTCACTGGCTCTACCCGCCTGAAAGCCGGCACCGCGCAGAAGCTGGTGCTGAACATGATCTCCACCGGGGCGATGATCCGCGTCGGCAAGGTGTACAGCAACCTGATGGTCGACGTTGAAGCGACCAACGCCAAGCTGATTGAGCGCCAGGTCTCTATCGTGATGGAGGCCACCGACTGCGATCGCGCCACCGCCCAGAAGGCGCTGGAGGCCTGCGGCCGCCACTGTAAAACGGCGATCGTGATGGTGCTGGCGGACTTAAGCGCCGCAGAGGCGCAGTCGCTGCTGGCGAAAAACAACGGCTATATCCGCAAGGCGCTCAGCAACACCTGAGCGCCGACAGACAGGTAACGGGCAATGGCAAAAATAACGAAAGAGATGATAGCGCGGATCCTCGCCCACGTGGGCGGCGCCGCAAACGTCGCGCAGGCGGGCAACTGCATGACGCGCCTGCGCTTGACCCTGCGCGATGAAAGTCTGGCCGACAGCGCCGCCATCCGCCAGATTGACGGCGTGATGGGGGTGATCGTCAGCGACGAGCAGTTCCAGGTGGTGCTCGGCCCCGGCAAGGCGCAAACCGCCGCCGAAATGATGAACGGCCTGCTGGAGGCGGCGCCCGCCGCCGCGCCGACGCTGGCCGACGTCGCGGCGGAGAAAAAGCAGGCGCTGAAGGGCAAGCAGACCAGCGTGGTGCAGAAATTTCTCGCCAAATTCGCCACCATCTTTACGCCGCTGATCCCCGGCTTTATCGCCGTCGGGCTGCTGCTGGGCTTCGCCACCCTGGCGGAACAGGTTTTCGTGCTGGAGAACGCCCATCCGAACGCCAGCCTGGTGGCGCTGATTGGCTATATGAAGGTCTTCAGCAAAGGGATGTTCACCTTTCTGAGTATCCTGATTGGCTATAACGCGCAGAAGGCGTTCGGCGGCTCCGGCGTGAACGGCGCGATTATCGCCTCGCTGTTCGTGCTGGGCTACAACCCGGAGGCAACCAGCGGCTTCTACGCCGGCATTTCCACCTTCTTCGGCCATGGCATCGATCCGCGCGGCAATATCATCGGCGTACTGATCGCCGCTATCCTTGGCGCGTGGGTTGAACGCCAGGTGCGGCGGGTGATGCCGGCCAACCTCGATATGATCCTCACTTCGGCGGTGACGCTGCTGATCATGGGCGCGGTGACCTTTACGGTGATCATGCCGATTGGCGGCTGGTTATTTACCGGCATGTCATGGCTGTTCCTGCATCTTAACGGCAACCCGTTTGGCTCGGCGGTGCTGGCCGGCCTGTTCCTGCTGGCGGTGATGTTTGGCGTCCATCAGGGGTTTGTCCCGGTCTATTTTGCGCTGGTGGACGC
>NZ_JAGRQY010000039.1:0-48150 GCF_018223905.1 Klebsiella sp. 28 | reverse complement strand
AGGTTACGCAGGCCGATGTCGAAGTCGATAACGACGGTTTTCTTTCCCTTCTGGGCCAAACCTGTAGCGATGGCCGCGCTGGAGGTGGTCTTGCCAACGCCCCCTTTACCCGAAGTCACAACAATAATGCGTGCCATAGAAATTCCTTGTTAAAAAGGGATTAATTTAACGGTTGAATTGCCAAAGCGCTTTCACCTAAACGCAGGCGCGCCGCTTTGCCATAAAATTCGGCCGGGATGTTATCGCTCAGCCAATATTCCCCGGCGATGGAGACCAGCTCCGCCGCAAGGTGGGTACAAAATATCTGGGCGTCTCTGTCGCCACCGGCGCCTGCCAGCGCGCGTCCTCGCATCATGCCATATACATGGATATTTCCGTCAGCGATAAGTTCCGCACCGGCACTCACATGATTTGTAACAATAAGATCACAGTGTGGCGCATAAATGCGCTGACCGGAACGTACCGGCTGATCAATCAAACGCGTTTTTGTGATCTGACTAGCAACTGGCGGCGGCGGGGTGGGTTCGGACGGTGCCGGACGAGAGGCTTTTTCTTTCCCTTCGGTTAATAACGGGATGCCGGCGCGGTCGATTTCGGTTTTCAGGCGCGGAATTTTGCATCCGCTAACGCCCATAATACGTAAACCGGTCGCGGCGATAGCCTCGTTGATGGCGCGCCATTCCACCTCCTCCTCGATGCTGGCGATATTCACCACCACCGGAGCATGACGTAAAAAAGCGGGAGCCTGGGCGATTTTGTCTTCTAACGCCTGACGAATAACCTCGGGATTTGCATCGTGCAAATGAACGACAGATAACGTGAAGCTACTGCCTTTAAGTTCGATTGGCGTATTTGACATCCTGGCCTTACTCAATTTGCTGTTTATCAACCGCCGAAGTGCGGTGATATTCCGAAGACTAAAAGGCATGTTATAGTCACTCATATATTGAGGCAAGTGACCACGGGTCTAATTCCGAGTAAAACTATGTTTTGTGTGATCTATCGAAGTACTAAACGTGAACAAACCTATTTATACGTCGAAAAAAAGGACGATTTCTCGCGCGTTCCTGACGAGCTAATGCGCAGCTTTGGCACGCCGCAAATGGCGATGCTGCTGCCGCTGGATGGGCGCAAAAAACTGGTTAACGCCGATCTGGAAAAAGTGAAACAGGCGTTAAGCGAACAGGGCTATTACCTGCAACTGCCTCCGCCGTCTGAAAATCTACTAAAGAAACACCTGGCGGAACAGGGGAAACAATCCGATTAACCCACGAGGGAAAATAATGTACCAACATCATAACTGGCAGGGTGCGCTTCTGGATTATCCAGTAAGCAAAGTAGTGTGCGTCGGCAGTAATTATGCGAAACACATCAAGGAAATGGGCAGTGCGACGCCGGAAGAGCCGGTGCTGTTTATTAAACCTGAGACTGCGCTGTGCGATCTTCGTCAGCCGTTGGTGCTCCCTGAGGGGCTGGGCTCGGTGCATCACGAAGTCGAGCTGGCGGTGCTTATCGGCAGCACGCTGCGTCAGGCGACGGAAGAGCATGTGCTGAAAGGGATTACCGGCTATGGCGTCGCGCTGGATCTCACGCTGCGCGACCTGCAGGCGAAAATGAAAAAAGCGGGACAACCCTGGGAGAAGGCCAAAGGCTTCGATAACGCCTGTCCGATCTCCGGCTTTATCCCGGCCGCTGAGTTCCACGGCGACCCGCAGAATACGTCGTTAAGCCTGAAGATTAATGGCGAAGTGCGCCAGCAGGGCACCACTGCCGACATGATCCATAAGATTGTGCCGCTGATCGCCTATATGTCGCGCTTCTTTACCCTCAAAGCCGGGGATGTGATCCTCACCGGCACCCCGGAAGGCGTGGGGCCGCTGCACAGCGGTGACGAGCTGGAGGTCGGCTTTAACGGCCTGGCGCTCACTACCCGCGTGCTGTAAGCGCTATTTGCCGCCTTTTGGGGCGGCAAAACTTGCATCGGCGTGCCAGACTGGTTATAAGGTGCACCCTTAACTGGCAACGACGGACACTCCGATGAGCGAACAACCTTTCTGGCAACAAAAAACACTGGATGACATGAGCGACGCGGAGTGGGAATCGCTGTGTGACGGCTGCGGCCAGTGCTGCCTGCACAAGCTGATGGATGAAGACACTGACGAGATCTACTTCACCAACGTCGCCTGTCGTCAGCTCAATATCAAAACCTGCCAGTGTCGTAACTACGCGCGTCGCTTTGAGTATGAGCCGGACTGCATCAAGCTTACCCGCGAAAATCTGCCGACCTTCGAATGGCTGCCGCCGACCTGTGCCTATCGCCTGCTGGCGGAAGGCAAGCCTCTGCCGGCCTGGCACCCGCTGCTGACTGGCTCAAAAGCGGCGATGCACGGCGAACGCATCTCCGTTCGCCATATTGCAGTGCCTGAGTCCACGGTGGTCGACTGGCAGGACCATATCCTTAATCTGCCTGACAGGGCGCGCTAAGCGCCGTCACGCTTTCTTCGCGTGGAACAGCCCGTTTTCACCGTCGGTTTCTTCTGCCACCCAGAAGTGAATATTGAAGCGGGCGTCGTCACTGAGTTCGACGCGGTGCCAGTACTGCGGCGGACTGGTAGCAAACTGCCCGGCATGAATCACAACTTTTTTCTCCGGCTCCGTCGCCTGTTCATTGGCAAAACCGTAATAGGTCACCGTTCCCTCCATGACGCACAGCTGGCCGAAGACGCCAGCCGCGGTGTTATGGTGGCTCAGCAGGGCGGCAGGGACATTCTCTTTGGTAAAGAATGAGGTGGAGCGTTTAACTTTCCAGTCTGCGGGGATCAGTAAAGATGACATGTGAGCTCCTGTGGGGTTTTAAAAGATGTATTTAATATGCGACTTTTGGTGGCTGTGGTCAATCATAGACATGAAACGATTCAGCTATGCGCAGGAGGCATAAAAAAAACGCCCCGCAGGGCGTTTCATTGTGGGCTGTACTTGCCGCGGCTTAACGACCAAACAGATCGCGTTTTTTCGCTTTGAAAGGCTGAGCAACGATCACCAGAATAGCGACCAGCAGATAGGCGGCGAAAATCCCCACCAGCCATTGCGGCATCTCCAGCGACAGGAACTGCCACTGACGTACTGAACAGTCTCCGGACGCAACGAAAACCTGCGGCAGCCATTTATCCAGCGGCAGCCAGGTTGGGAAGCGGGCGGCGAAATCGCAGGTCTGGAACGGTGAAGGGTGCAGCTGGATCATCGTATGCTCCCACGCCAGCTGTAGTCCGCGTATCGCGCTGTACAACCAGATTGCCATGGCGACATAGCGCAGCGGCGTTTTGGGGGCGATAGCGCCCACCAGTCCCGCGCCCATGATGCCGAACAGCGCGCAGCGTTCGTAAATACACATGACACACGGCTGCAGCAGCATCACGTGCTGGAACCACAGCGCGACAAGTTCGAGAATAAAAGCGGTCAACGCCATCAGGAGCCAGGCACCGCGTCCTCTTGAGCACTGGTTTAAATATTGCAACATAATCATTTCCCTGGAAGATGCTAAATCATGGCAGTGTAAACGAAAACCGAACCGACGCCAGAGGCGCGGCGGAAAATATTCCGTAACGGGTTATTGATGCGCCCGGGCGAACCCGGGCAAAAACTGACTCAGGGCAGGCTGGGCGTCACCAGCCAGCCGTGCGCCAGCAGCCAGTCGGTGACTGGCATCAGGGTGAACTCGACGCATAACAGGCCGACCAGCGTCAGTACGATGGTGTAGGGCAGCGCCATCCACACCATACGGCCATAGGAGAGCCTAATAAGCGGCGCCAGGGCGGAAGTCAGCAGGAAGAGAAACGCCGCCTGGCCGTTCGGAGTGGCCACCGAGGGCAGGTTGGTGCCGGTGTTGATCGCTACCGCCAGCATCTCAAACTGGGGCAGGCTGATGGCGCCATGTTCGAGCGCCGCTTTCGCTTCGTTGATGTAGACCGTGCCGACAAACACGTTATCCGAAATGGACGACAGCAGGCCGTTGAACAGATAAAACAGCGACAGCTGCGCGTGCGGCGAGGCCTGCAGGACAAACTCGATGACCGGCGTGAACAGCTGCTGATCGATGATAACCGCGACGATGGAGAAGAAGACCGTCAGCAGCGCGGTAAAGGGCAGCGCCTCGGTGAACGCCTTGCCAATGGCGTGCTCATCGGTAACGCCGGTAAAGGTGGTGGCGAGGATGATCACCGACAGGCCAATCAGGCCGACCTCAGCCAGGTGAAAAGCCAGGGCCACGATCAGCCAAACGCCAATGAGCGCCTGGGCAATCAGCCGCAGTCGCTCCTGACGACTGCGCTGGGCGCGGCTGCGATCGTCAAACTCCTGCAGCACCTTGCGCACCGTCGGCGGTAGCGGTTCGCCGTAGCCAAACAGGCGATACTTTTCGACCAGCAGACAGGTTAACAGACCGCAGACCATCACCGGCAGGGTCACGGGCGCCATGCGAAGAAAGAACTCGCCAAAATGCCAGCCCGCGGCTTTGGCGATAATCAGGTTTTGCGGCTCGCCGACCATGGTCATGACGCCGCCGAGCGCGGTCCCGACGCCGGCGTGCATCATCAGGCTGCGCAGAAAGCCGCGGAACTGCTCCAGCACCTCGCGGTAGTGCTGCTCGATATGGCTGTCATCGAGCAGGTCGCTATCGTCCGGGCGCGCCGAGGCGACGCGGTGATAGATGCCGTAGAACCCGACGGCGACGCTGATCACTACCGCCACCACCGTCAGCGCATCGAGAAAGGCCGAGAGGAAGGCTGCCGCCAGGCAGAAGGCCAGCGATAGCAGCATTTTGCTGCGGATCCCCAGCAGCAGGCGCGTAAACACGAACAGCAAAAGCTGTTTCATAAAGTAGATACCCGCCACCATGAACATCAGCAGGAGCAGCACCTCCAGATTGCCGGCGATCTCGTCCCGGACGTGCGCCGGGCTGGTCATGCCGATCAGCAGCGCCTCGATAGCCAGCAGACCACCCGGCAGCAGCGGATAGCACTTCAGCGCCATGGCGAGGGTAAAGATAAACTCAACCACCAGCAGCCAGCCGGCGACAAACGGCGCCACGGCGAACACCAGCGGATTTACGATTAAGAAAATGATTAATGCCAGCTTGTACCAGTCCGGCGACTGGCCAAGAAAATTGCGCCACAGCGCGCGGCCATAAGAAATTTCCACGACAGAATCCTTCCCCGTCAATGAGTGCATGGTTTTGTGCATAACGATTGGCAAGAGTACCAGTTGAGCAAAATGAGAAGCAACTTTCTTCGCGCCGCGCTGGCGGTTTGTGAAGATAAGGAAAAGCGCAAAGTAAAAGCGGAAAATGAAACGGCGATCCCTTTTTAATTCACTTGCCATGCTATCTGCGCTATAGCGGCTCTGGTATGATGAGTGCAATTGTAACGCTGTGTAATGGAAATCTTACTATGGTCATTAAGGCGCAGAGCCCTGCGGGTTTCGCGGAAGAGTACATCATTGAGAGTATCTGGAATAACCGCTTCCCTCCCGGATCGATTCTCCCCGCTGAACGCGAGCTTTCTGAGCTGATCGGTGTCACCCGCACAACCCTGCGCGAAGTATTGCAGCGTCTGGCCCGTGACGGCTGGCTGACCATTCAGCATGGTAAGCCCACTAAAGTGAATAACTTTTGGGAAACCTCCGGCCTGAATATCCTCGAAACGCTGGCGCGCCTCGATCACGACAGCGTACCGCAGCTGATTGATAATCTGCTCTCCGTGCGCACCAACATTTCCACGATTTTTATCCGCACCGCGTTTCGCCAGCATCCGGATAAAGCGCTGGCGGTCCTGGACAGCGCCCGGGAGGTGGAGGATCACGCCGACGCCTTCGCCGAGCTTGATTATAATATTTTCCGTGGTCTGGCGTTCGCCTCCGGCAACCCGATCTACGGTCTGATCCTCAACGGCATGAAGGGGTTGTATACCCGCATCGGCCGCCACTATTTCTCCAGCCCGGAAGCGCGCAGCCTGGCGCTCGGTTTCTATCATCAGCTGGCGAAAGTGTGTGAGGCTGGCCTGCATGACCAGGTTTACGAGCTGGTTCGTCGCTACGGCCATGACAGCGGCGAGATCTGGCACCGGATGCAGAAATCGCTGCCCGGTGATTTAGCCATGAATATGCGTTAAGCGGGCTTTTCGCGATCGATATACAGAACAAGGGGGCCAATGGCCCCCTTTGTTATTTTACTCGCCCCGCAATGCTATAGCGCGTTCGGCCGCGCCGGGCAGCGGTCCAACAGCTCAATGCTGCCGTCGGCGTTCTGCTGCTCCAGCAGCACATCGAACCCCCACAGACGATGCACATGCTTCAGCACTTCGCGCCGGCCTTTGTCCAGCGGGACGCGGTTGTGCGGCACATAGCGCAAGGTCAGCGATCGGTCGCCGCGCAGGTCAACGTTCCACACCTGGATGTTCGGCTCAAGATTGCTGAGGTTATACTGCGCGGAGAGCTTATTGCGGATCTCGCGATAACCCTCTTCGTTGTGAATCGCCGAGATCTCCAGATAATTGTTGTGATCGTCGTCGAGCACGGTAAAGAAGCGGAAATCGCGCATGATCTTCGGCGACAGGAACTGACTGATAAAGCTTTCATCCTTAAAGTCGCGCATGGCGAAATGCAGCGTTTCCAGCCAGTCAGAACCGGCGATATCGGGGAACCAGTACTTATCCTCTTCCGTGGGCGACTGACAGATGCGCTTGATGTCCTGGAACATGGCGAAGCCCAGCGCGTAGGGGTTAATCCCGCTGTACCACGGACTGTTGTACGGCGGCTGGAACACCACGTTGGTATGGCTGTGGAGAAACTCCAGCATAAAGCGCTCAGTCACTTTCCCTTCATCGTAGAGATGGTTGAGGATGGTGTAGTGCCAGAAGGTGGCCCACCCCTCGTTCATCACCTGGGTCTGTTTCTGCGGGTAGAAATACTGGCTGACTTTACGCACGATGCGCAGGATCTCGCGCTGCCACGGTTCGAGCAGCGGGGCGTTCTTCTCCATAAAGTACAGCAGGTTCTCCTGCGGTTCGGAGGGGTAGCGACGAGCGGATTCAATCGCTTTTTCTTCCTCGCGCTTCGGCAGGGTGCGCCACAGCATATTCACCTGGCTTTGCAGATACTCTTCCCGGCTTTTCTGCCGCGCTTTCTCCTCCTGCAGAGAGATTTTTTGCGGACGTTTATAGCGGTCGACGCCGTAGTTCATCAGCGCGTGGCAGGAGTCGAGCAGTTTCTCTACTTCGTCGACGCCATAGCGCTCTTCGCACTCGGTAATGTACTTACGGGCAAAGATCAGATAGTCGATGATCGAGCTGGCGTCGGTCCAGCTGCGAAACAGATAGTTATTTTTAAAAAACGAGTTATGCCCGTAGCAGGCATGGGCCATCACCAGCGCCTGCATGGTGATGGTGTTTTCCTCCATCAGGTAGGCGATACAGGGGTTGGAGTTGATGACTATCTCATACGCCAGACCCTGCTGACCGTGCTTATAGGCCTGCTCGGTCTCAATAAATTTTTTGCCAAACGACCAGTGCGGATAGTTGATGGGCATGCCGACGCTGGAGTAGGCGTCCATCATCTGCTCGGAAGTAATGACTTCGATCTGGTGCGGGTAGGTGTCAAGACGATAGAGCTTGGCGACCCGGTCCACTTCGGCCAGGTAGGTTTCCAGTAACTCGAACGTCCAGTCGGGTCCATCGCTTAAACGGGTGGTGTCCCTGTTCATGGAGTCAATCGTAGCCATTAGCGCGCCCTCGTTGTTGTTGGTTTTCTCTGAACGGAAAACCTCTAAACAAGCATAGAACACGGTGCAGCAAACTGTGCTGTACGCCAATCGCTTTTCTTCGCGATTTCCCCATCTCAAAGCCGTTTTTTTGCCTTGTTTGCAGAATTTAATGCTGGGTAAAAATAAAGCGCAGCATGAGATCGTAAATCTCACAGCGCAGGTCTGGTGCGGTTTGCTGTGAGTTAAGTCACCATAAATAAAGCGTATGTTGAATAATATTTTCAACTGAGTTATCAATTTGTAATTAGATGATTGTTCTTTAACTGTTACGGAGTCGCTATGCGTGTCGTCATACTGGGAAGTGGGGTGGTTGGGGTAGCCAGCGCGTGGTATTTGAGTCAGGCGGGTCATGACGTGACGGTCATCGACCGTCAGCCCGGTCCGGCAGAGGAGACCAGCGCGGCCAACGCCGGGCAGATTTCTCCCGGCTATGCGGCGCCCTGGGCGGCGCCGGGGGTGCCGCTGAAGGCGATCAAATGGATGTTTCAGCGCCATGCGCCGCTGGCGATCGGTCTTGACGGCACCTCGTTCCAGTTGAAGTGGATGTGGCAGATGCTGCGCAACTGCGACACCCGCCACTATATGGAGAACAAAGGCCGTATGGTGCGCCTGGCGGAGTACAGCCGCGACTGCCTGAAGGCGCTGCGCGACACCACCGGCATTCAGTATGAAGGGCGCCAGGGCGGGACGCTGCAGCTGTTCCGTACCGCCAAACAGTATGAAAATGCCACCCGCGACATCGCGGTGCTGGAGGACGCCGGCGTGCCGTATCAGCTGCTGGAAGCGAAGCGGTTGGCGGAGGTGGAGCCGGCGCTGGCGGAGGTCAGCCACAAACTGACCGGCGGCCTGCGTCTGCCAAATGATGAAACCGGCGACTGCCAGCTGTTTACCACCCGTTTGGCGGCGATGGCGGAGCAGGCCGGCGTGACCTTCCGCTTCAACACCGCAGTGGATGCGCTGCTGCACGAGGGCGATCGCATTGCCGGGGTGAAATGCGGCGATGAGATTATCAAGGGCGACGCCTATGTGATGGCCTTCGGCTCCTACTCGACGGCGATGCTTAAAGGGCTGGTGGATATACCGGTCTACCCGCTGAAAGGCTACTCATTGACTATTCCGATCGCTCAGGAGGACGGCGCGCCGGTTTCAACTATCCTTGATGAGACTTACAAAATCGCCATCACCCGCTTCGATCAGCGCATTCGGGTCGGCGGCATGGCGGAGATCGTCGGTTTTAACAAAGCGCTGCTGCAGCCGCGTCGCGAAACCCTGGAGATGGTGGTGCGCGATCTGTTCCCGCGCGGCGGCCACGTGGAGCAGGCGACGTTCTGGACGGGCCTGCGGCCGATGACGCCGGACGGCACGCCGGTGGTCGGCCGCACAGCGTATAAAAATCTGTGGCTCAACACCGGCCACGGCACGCTTGGCTGGACCATGGCCTGCGGCTCCGGGCAGCTTATCAGCGATCTGATCTCCGGCCGCACGCCGGCGATCCCTTACGACGATCTGGCGGTTGCCCGCTACAGCCCCGGTTTTACCCCGGCGCGCCCGCAGCACCTGCACGGCGCACACAACTAAGGAGCTTGCATGACCCGTCCGGTAGTGGCCAGCATCGACCTGCTGGCCTTGCGGCAGAATTTACAGATAGTGCGTCGCGCGGCCCCCGGGTCGCGCCTGTGGGCGGTGGTCAAGGCCAACGCCTACGGCCACGGCGTGGCGCGCGTATGGAGTGCGTTAAGCGCGGCGGATGGTTTCGCCTTGCTCAACCTGGAAGAGGCGATCCTGCTGCGCGAGCAGGGCTGGAAAGGCCCGATCCTGCTGCTGGAGGGCTTCTTCCATGCCGATGAGCTGGCGGTGCTGGATCAATATCGTTTAACCACCAGCGTCCACAGCAACTGGCAGATTAAGGCCCTGCAACAGGCGAAGCTGCGCGCGCCGCTGGATATCTATCTCAAGGTGAACAGCGGCATGAACCGGCTGGGCTTTATGCCTGAGCGGGTCCACACCGTCTGGCAGCAGCTGCGGGCGATAAGCAACGTCGGCGAGATGACGCTGATGTCGCACTTCGCGGAGGCGGAGAACCCGCAGGGAATTGTCGAGCCGATGCGCCGTATCGAACAGGCGGCGGAGGGGCTGGATTGCCCGCGCTCGCTGGCCAACTCGGCGGCGACCCTCTGGCATCCGGAAGCGCATTTTGACTGGGTTCGTCCAGGCATCGTGCTGTATGGCGCGTCGCCTTCCGGGCAGTGGCAGGACATCGCCAACACCGGGCTGAAGCCGGTCATGACGCTGCGCAGCGAAATCATCGGCGTGCAGAACCTGCGCCCCGGCGAGGCGATTGGCTATGGCGGCCTGTACCGCACCACCCAGGAGCAGCGGATCGGCATCGTCGCCTGCGGCTATGCCGATGGCTATCCGCGGGTGGCGCCGAGCGGCACGCCGGTGCTGGTGGATGGCGTACGCACCACTACCGTTGGACGCGTATCGATGGATATGCTGGCGGTCGATTTAACGCCTTGTCCGCTGGCCGGGATCGGCGCGCCGGTCGAGCTGTGGGGCAAAGAGATTAAAATCGACGACGTGGCGGCCAGCAGCGGCACCGTCGGCTATGAGCTGATGTGCGCCCTGGCGCCGCGGGTGCCAGTTGTGACCCTGTAACCTATTCCGGGGCGGATCACTCCGCCTCGTCTTCCGCGACCCGCACCCCAACCTTCAGCACGTGATCGTTCTCTTTTTCAGCTACCGTCCACACCATCCCGGCGAACTCCACCTGGTCGCCCACCACCGGCGCGGCGCCCAGCAGCTGCTGCACCACTTCCCCGAGCGACTGCTGATGCTCGCGGAACTCCTCACCGCCGTCGAGACCGTAGATTTGCGCCACATCGGCGAAGCGGGCCTCAGCATCAAGAATGAAGTCGCCGAAAAAGCGCTGATCGAGCGCCACCGGCGGCGACTGGCTGAACATTTTGCCGAGCGCCGGCAGGTCGTGCTCCCGACCAATAACGCACAGGATATCGCCTTCCCGCAGGCGGGTGCTGCCGGTGGGGTGCAGCAGGACATTGTTGCGAAACAGCGCGGCAATCCGCGTCTCCGGTGGCATGTGCAAGTCGCGCAGCGCCGCGCCGATGCACCACTTATCGGCCCCCAGCTGGTAGACAAACTGCTCCCACGGGTTTTCCGGGTGAATATCCAGCCCGACGCGGGAGATGGGCCAGCTGATGGGCGGCACCACCACTTTGGCTTTTTTCGCCGCCCACGACAGCGAAGTGCCCTGCAGCAGCAACGACACCAGCACCACGAAGAAGGCGACATTGAAGAACAGGCGGGCGTTGTCCAGGCCGGCCATCATCGGGAACACCGCGAGAATAATGGGTACCGCGCCGCGCAGGCCAACCCAGCTGATAAACACCCGTTCGCGCAGGTTAAAGCCGCGAAACGGCAGCAGGCCGGCAAAAACCGACAGGGGCCGGGCAATGAATATCATCCACATCGACAGCAGCAGCGCCGGGATGGCGATCGGCAGCAGGTCGGAGGGCGTCACCAGCAGGCCCAGCACCAGGAACATGGCGATCTGCGCCAGCCACGCCAGGCCGTCGAAGTTCTGCAGGATGCCGTGCCGGTTGCGGATCGGCCGGTTGCCCAGCAGAAAGCCGCAGAGATAGACGGCGAGGATACCGCTGCCGTCGAGGGAGGTGGTGACGGCAAAAATCATGATCCCGCCGCTCAGCGCCAGCAGCGGATAGAGGCCGGCGGGCAGCACGATGCGGTTAATCATCTGCAGCAGCAGGTAGCCGCCGCCGAGGCCGATGGCGATCCCGAGGCCGAACTGCTGAATGATATGCACGGCGAACATCCAGCTGAGGCCGGTTTGGTGCTGCTGGATCATTTCGATCAGGGTGATGGTCAGGAAGACCGCCATCGGGTCGTTACTGCCTGACTCTATCTCCAGCGTCGAGCCGACGCGCTCGTTGAGCCCCTTGCCGCCGAGCAGCGAGAAGACCGCCGCGGCGTCGGTGGAGCCGACAATGGCGCCGATCAGCAGGCCTTCGATCAGATCCAGCTTGAACAACCAGGCCGCCATCATCCCGGTCAGCGCCGAGGTGATCAGCACCCCAACCGTCGCCAGCGACAGCGCGGGCCACAGCGCGACGCGAAAGGAGCTGGCCTGGGTGCGCATCCCGCCGTCCAGCAGGATCACCGCCAGCGCCAGGTTACTCACCATATAGGCGAAGGGGTAATTGTCGAAGGGGATGCCGCCGATGCCGTCAATGCCTGCCAGCATCCCGATGGCCAGAAAGATGACCAGAATCGGGATGCCAAGGCGCGAAGAAAAGGAGCTCAATAAGATACTGCAGGTTACTAAAACAGAACCCAGAATAAACAGACTAATGACCGCAGCGGCGTCCAATGTTCACGTACTCCCTGACTGGCGTGAAAAAATGGCTAAAAGTGACACTATTTTAACAATTCGCAGGGGATCCGCCTATGCGTTCGGGAAATTTATTCTGCCAGCACCGGATGGCCGCCGATCGTCAGGGTGGTGGCCGCCGCCTGATTCACCAGGCGCGCGCGGGCGCCCAGCGGCAGGGTCACCGTGCGCTGCTCGTGGCCAAAATCCAGTCCGCTAATCAGCGGCAGGGGGAGCTGCTGGCGCAGATAATCAAAGACCTGCGGCAAATCGTATCCCGCGTCATAGTCGTTCGGCGCGCTGCCGGTGAAGCTGCCGAAGATCACCGCTTTCTGCGCCGCCAGCACGCCGCTGTGCAACAGCTGAAGCAGCATGCGCTCGACGCGGAACGGGTGCTCGTTGATATCCTCCACCACCAGGATGCCGTCGCGGACCGCCGGTAGCCACGGCGTGCCGATAAGCGAGGTCAGCATCGCCAGATTTCCCCCCCACAGGGTGCCTTCCACCCGGCAGTTCGGCCCTTCGCCCGGCCATTCGAGGGTGAATTCCGGCTGGCGTAGCGCCTGCCAGAAATGGTGCTCGGTAAACGGGTCGAGGGTCTCCGCGCCGAAGTTGCCGGCGAGCATTGGCCCGCTGAAGGTGATGACGTTGCCCATGGCCAGCAGGCCCGACTGGATAGCGGTGAAATCGCTGTGGCCGCAAATCAGCAGCGGGTCGCGCTGCTGGCGGGCAACCAGTCCCTGCCAGTCGATATGCGGCAGCAGGCGACTGGCGCCGTAGCCGCCGCGCACGGCGAGGACGATCCGGTTGCGGCCGGGCAACTGGGCCAGCTGGTTAATATCGGCCAGCCGTTCATGTTCAGTCCCAGCGAAACGCTGCTGCCGGCGGGGAATGACCTGCTGGTGGGNNTACCCGGATGGCGCGACCAGATAAAACTGAGACATGATAATTCCTTGCTATGAATGAAAGGGTTATGATGCCGCCTGGAATGGCGATTGTCATCTCCAGGTGGCTAACTTCAGTCCGCACCCGTCATCCTTCAGGTTGTCGGCAGGCGGGAGACGTACCGCGGCCGTCGTTCTGTAGCATGATGGCGTTTGGGTAGATAAGGATAGATGTGTGAAATTGAGATGGTTGCTTATTTTAGTCGTTTTTCTGGCCGGTTGTAGTTCGAAACATGATTACACCAATCCGCCGTGGAACCCTGAGGTCCCGGTGAAGCGGGCGATGCAGTGGATGCCGATCAGTGAAAAAGCCGGCGCCGCCTGGGGCGTGGATCCGCAGCTGATCACGGCGATCATCGCCATCGAGTCGGGCGGTAATCCTGCGGTGGTGAGTAAATCCGGCGCCGTCGGGCTGATGCAGCTCAAGCCGTCGACCTCCGGACGCGATGTCTATCGGCGGATGGGGTGGCGCGGCGAGCCGTCGGTCAGTGAGCTGAAAAACCCGGAACGTAATATCTCGATGGGGGCCGCCTATCTGAGCATTCTGGAGAACGGTCCGCTGGCGGGGATCAAAGACCCGCAGGTGATGCGCTATGCGGTGGTGGTCTCCTATGCCAACGGCGCTGGCGCGCTGCTGCGTACCTTCTCCTCGAACCGCCAGGACGCCATCGAGGAGATTAACGATCTCGACGCCGATGAGTTCTTCGAGCATGTGGTGAAAAAACACCCGGCACCGCAGGCGCCGCGCTATATCTGGAAACTACAGAAAGCGCTGGACGCCATGTAATCCCTCGTTTGGCCTCCGGTAGTCTCCCGGAGGCCACGTCCTCAGAAATCGTAGCCCACGGTGGCTATAACGCTGCGCTCTGCTCCCCAGTAACAATTGCCGGTGCCATAGCAGCCGGAAATATACTCGCGGTCGCCGATATTGTTGGCGTTAACCTGCACATATGCGCCTTTCAGCGTTGGCGACCAGACGCCGAGGTCGGCCCGCATCATGGCGTCCATCAGCGTGACCGACGGCAGCCGCGCGGTGTTGGCATCATCCGCCCACTGTTTACCGATGTAGCGGACGCCGGCGCCAACGGAGATCCCCGCCGGGAACTGATAGCGCGCCCAGAAGGAGGCCATCTGATCCGGGGTCAGCTGCGGCGTGTTATTGTCGGTCCCGTCTTTAGTGTCTTGGAAACGCAGACGATTCCAGGTATACGAGGCGATAGTACTCAGCTGCGGGGTGATCTGGTGGTGCGCTTCCAGCTCAACGCCCTGGGAATGGACCTTACCCGCCGGAATATAGGTGGCGGTGGCGATGTTCGGGTCGCGAGTGGCGACATCCTTTTGCGTCAGGTCGTAAATCGCGATGCTATAGAGATCGCTGCTGCCCGGCGGCTGGAACTTCAGGCCGGCTTCAACCTGTTCGGCGGTGGTCGGTTTCAACGGTTTGCCGTCCGCGCCCGGCAGCATCGCCGGAGTGATCGCCTGGCTGTAGCTCAGGTAGGGCGACAGACCGTTGTCCAGGGCGTACAACAGCGAGGCGCGGCCGCTGATATGGTCGTCTGAACGGCGGTTTGAGGTCCCCTGGGTATCGCTGACCTGCTGGGAAACGATGCGGTCGTAGCGGGCGGAAACATCCACATGCCAGCGGTTCCAGACCATCTCATCCTGCAGATACAGCCCGGTCTGGTAATAGCGGCGATTATTGTCGTCGCTGTAGGTAACGGTATGTCCGGTCTGCGCGGTATAGCCGCTAAACGGGTTAAGGGGCGCCGCGCCGCCGGCGCCGGTCCACAGGTCGTTACGGAAGCGATGATATTCGGCGCCGAGGATCAGGGTGTGCGCCAGGTCGCCTGTATTGAAATCGGCGCGCAGGCGGTTATCGGTTGACCAGCCGTCCAGCGAACCGCGCGAACCGCTGTAGCCGCGGGCCAGCATGTCGCTGTCATCTATCCAGCCGACCTGGTAGACCTGATCGAGGGAGACGTTGGTATGGGTGTAGCTCCCGGCGGAATAGACCGACCAGACGTCGGTGAACTGGTGGTCAAACTCATAGCTGTAGATCTGCTGGCGGCGTTGATAGCCATCTCCCGGATCGCCTTCGTTGGTGCTGGGGGAGAGCTTACGGCCATTGTGCGCGTAGCGGGTGCCGTCCAGCGGCAAAGAGCCGTGGTAGCCGCCGGAAGGATCTTTTTGCAGATAGGCGCGCAGCAGCAGCGAGGTGTCGCTGTCCGGCTGCCACAGCAGGGAAGGCGAAATCGCGTAGCGCTCTTCGCGGGTATGGTCATACTGCGTGTCGCTGCTGCGGGTCATCCCGATCAGCCGCCATGCCCACTGGTCATTGATGGCGTCGGTGTAATCGAAGGCCGCGCCTTTGGTATTTTGCGTGCCGCCGGTCAGGCGGATGTGGCCCTGCTGACTGAACTGCGGACGTTTGGAAGTCAGGTTGACCACGCCGCCCGGCACGCTCTGCCCGTAGAGCGCGGAGGAGGGGCCGCGGATCACATCCACGCGTTCGATAAACCACGGGTCGATTTGCAGTACGTTATGGCTGCCGCCGTCGCTCATCAGGCGCATGCCGTCGAGGAACAGGTTATCGACGTCGCCGCCGTGGTAGCCGCGCAGGGAGATGGCGTCGAACCGGGTGGCGCCGCCGCCGAAGCTGGAGTAGACCCCCGGGGTATATTCCAGCGCCTGGCTGATGGTATTCGCCCCCTGATCCGCCATCTGCTGGCGGGTGACCACCGACACCGACTGGGCGGTAGTGATTAACGGCTGGTCGGTTTTCGTCGCCCCGAGCGAGGTGCTGGCGCTGTAGCCCTCCGTCGGCGCGCTGGCGGACGCCGGCGGGGTGGCAGTGACCACCACCGTCTCTTCGGCTTGCGCGGTGAAGGGGAGTGTGACCGCAAGGGCATACAGCAGCCCCGGGCGTTTTCGAGAAATAGCCACGTTCATAAGATCATCCTGAACCAACGCGGTCTGGTACTCCTGTACGCCGCCGCGTGAAAAACGAATCTGTCATTATTCGTTAAAAAGTAATGCGAATTATTATTGTTTGTATTTGTGCGATCAAGCGAAAAGGTGACCTGTTCAACGCGAGGGGGTGGGGATGTGTTTCCCGCGAGCCGCAGAATGGGTCTACGCGGGACGGTAGTGACCAGGGAGACCGCTCCCCCCCCCTACCGATTTTGGTAGGGGGCGGCGAAGCGTCAGGAGCCGGTCTTTTGCGGTTCCGCAGGGGCGGGGTCGTTAGCCGCGGGCGCCGCAACAGGTTTGTCCTGCGGTGAAGGGGTTGTCGCCGGACGGGTAGCGGGCAGCGCATCGCAGGATTTCTCCTGCGGGCAGATCAGATCCAGCATCTTCAGGGTGACGCCGTTGGTCCAGCCAAAGCCGTCCTGCAGCGGATATTCCCCGCCGCCGCCGCCGGTGCCGGTCGAGCTCACGTCATACTTCTCCACCAGCTTTTGCTTACTGTCATAGGTATGCTGCACGTTGGTCAGGAAGCGCCAGGTGACCTCCATGGCGATCTTCTGCTGACCATAGTTTTGCAGCCCCTCGACCGCCACCCACTGCAGCGGCGCCCAGCCGTTGGGGGCGTCCCACTGCTGGCCGCTGTTGACGGTGGTGGTGGTCAGCCCGCCGGGTTTAAGCAGGCGCGACTCGGCGGCGGCGGCCACTTTCGTCGCCCGCTCGCGTGACGCGGCATTGACGTACAGCGGGAACAGCGCCGCCGCGGTCAGCTGATTGCGCACCTTGTGGGTTTTCAGATCGTAGTCGGCGTACCATCCCTCTTTATCATTCCACAGGTATTTCTCGATGGCCTGCTGGCGGGCGTTAGCCAGCGCATCGTACTGCGTAGCGCCAGCGCTGTCCCCGGATGCCTTGCTGGCGCGGGCGAGGGTTTTCTCCAGATGGAACATCAGGGCATTGAGATCGACCGGGACAATCGAGGTGGTGCGAATGGTGGCGAGCTGCTGCGGATTGTCCATCCAGCGGGAGCTGAAATCCCAGCCGGAGGCGGCGGCGGAGCGCAGGTCGCGATAGATCTCGGTTGCCGGACGATTCGGGTTGCTTTTGGCGGTTTTGACGTCGTCAAGCCAGGACTCGGGACGCGGGGTGTCGCTATCGTCCCAGTAGCGGTTGAGCAGCGCGCCGTCCGCCATCCGCACCGCCCGTTTGTCGGCGCTGCCGGGAGCCAGCGCGTCCGCTCCGGCCATCCAGTAGCGATACTCTTTCTCCAGCTGCGGCTGGTAGGTTTTCAGCACCTGGTCGCCATCATGCGTCGCCAGCAGGCTCACCATAAAGGAGAAGAAGGGGGGCTGCGAACGGCTGAGATAATAGGTGCGGTTGCCGTTGGGGATATGGCCCCAGGCGTCAATTTCCGCGGCGAAGTTGGCGACCATATCCTCGACTTTATCCCAGTGACCGCTTTCGGCAAGACCCAGCATCGTGAAATAGCTGTCCCAGTAATAGACTTCGCGGAAACGTCCTCCGGGCACCACGTAGGGCTTAGGCAGCGGCAGCAGCGAGTCCCATTTTTCCACCTCGACGGTGCTGCGGGTCAGGACCGGCCACAGGCCATCGATATGTTGACGCAGAGTTTGCCCTTTGGGCGGCACATAGGTGTCGTTCTCTTTCGGCAGCGTGAAGTTCAGTTCGACGAAGTGGCGCAGGTCGAAGCTGGCCTGGTTTTTTTGCATCCGGTAATCGGCAAGGATCATCAGCGGATCGCTGTTAGGGATAGCGTCGGCGAAGGTTTTCTGATCGGCAAACAGCTTCGCGCTCTGGACATCATTGAACAGCGGGCCCAGCAGAATATCCGGCGAGGGGGGCGGCGCGGTTTTGCCGTCTTCCGCCTGAGCGTTCAGGCTCATCAGGGCGATCAGAGCGCCGCCGATCGCCAGGCGCAGGGAACAGGGCAAAGCAGCGGGACGACGTGCATCAGTACTCGTCATGGGGAGTTCTCCTTATCATTATCGACTGCGGGCCACGACGTTTGGCCATCCAAAAACCTTAGACGAATATCTGCCGCTGCGCGTGTCAGGGGTAACATTTTGCGCGAAAACAGAGGATTTACCTGCCAGGTCTCCTGAGACCGCCGCGGGCTGGGCCGCCTGGCTGAGGGCGCTGGCGTCCACGATGGCGCAAAAAACGTCGCCCTGCCTCACGACGGTGCAGCCGCCGCCGGGCGCGGGCGGCTGTTTTGGCGATTTTTTGCACAACCAGACGGCGGGGCTGAACCGATTTGCACAACGCCGCGGCGGCAGAGGACCTGGCATAATTAATGCTTATCTCTTAGCGGGATTACCACAAAGTGAGTACAACCGGAGGGGATAGCCATGATTAAAATTACGCTACCTGACGGGCATTATTATGACGAGATGCTGACCGCGCAGGGTGAACAGCGGCCGCACTATAATGCCTGGTGGCAATGGTTTCGCAACACCGATCAATTCTCTATCCGGCAGAAAAAAGCGCAAGCGGAACTGCTTTTTCACCGTATCGGCATCACCTTTAACGTGTACGGCGAGGATGAGGGGACCGAGCGGCTGATCCCGTTTGATAGCGTGCCGCGGATCATACCTGCCGGGGAGTGGCAGCGCATTGACCGCGGCATACGCCAGCGGGTGAAAGCGCTGAACGCCTTCCTCTATGACATCTATCATGAGCAGAATATCCTGCGCGCGGGGCTGATCCCGGCCGAGCAGGTGCTGGCCAACGAGCAGTATCAGCCGTGCATGCAGGGCATCAACCTGCCAAACAACACCTATGCCCATATCACCGGCGTCGATATGGTGCGCAATAACGACGGTCAGTACTACGTGCTGGAGGATAATCTGCGCACGCCGTCCGGCGTCTCCTACATGCTCGAAAACCGTAAGATGATGATGCGCCTCTATCCGGAGATGTTCGAGCAGCATCACATTGCGCCGGTGGAGCGCTACCCGAGCTACCTCCTGCAGACCCTGCGCGAAAGCTCGCTGGTGGATGATCCCTGCGTCGTGGTGATGACCCCGGGTCGCTTCAACAGCGCCTACTTCGAGCACAGCTTCCTGGCGCAGCAGATGGGGGTCGAGCTGGTGGAGAGCGCCGATCTGTTTATTAAAAACGGCGCGGTGTATATGCGCACCACCGAGGGGCCGCGGCGGGTGGATGTGATTTATCGCCGCATCGACGACGCCTGGCTCGACCCGCTGGCCTTCCGCGCCGATTCGATGCTCGGCGTCCCGGGGCTGCTGTCCGTCTATCGCGCCGGCGGCGTAGTGCTGGCCAACGCCATCGGCACCGGGGTGGCTGACGACAAATCGATCTATCCGTACGTCCCGGAGATGATCCGCTTTTACCTCGGCGAACAGCCGATCCTCAGCAATATCCCCACCTGGCAGTGTCGGAAAGCGGAGGACCTGCGCTACGTGCTGAGCAATCTCGAGCTGATGGTGGTCAAGGAGGTCCATGGCGCCGGGGGCTACGGCATGCTGGTCGGCCCGCGTTCGACTAAAGAGGAGCGGGAGGCCTTCCGCCAGCGCCTGCTGGCCAATCCGGCCAACTATATCGCCCAGGACACCCTCGCGCTGTCGACCTGCCCCACCTTCGTTGATGAAGGGCTGTCGCCGCGACATATCGATTTACGCCCCTACGTGCTGTCCGGGCAGGAGATGCGGCTGGTGCCCGGCGGCCTGACCCGCGTGGCCCTCACCGAAGGGTCGCTGGTGGTCAACTCGTCGCAGGGCGGCGGAACCAAGGATACCTGGGTGATGGAGGATGACGCATCATGCTAAGTCGTACGGCGAGTGAACTGTTCTGGATGGCCCGCTATCTCGAGCGGGCGGAGAGCTACGCCCGGGTGCTGGACGTGACCTGGAAATTATCAATGATCCCCCGCCACAGCCAGCAGTCGCGGGATCTGGCTCTGCCGCTGAATTTGTCGATGACCCACGAGTTGTTTCAGGCGCGCCATGCCCGCTTTACCATGAGCAATCTGCTCAACTTTTTTGCCCTTGATGGCAACAACCCCTGCAGTATTTACAGCTGCGTGGAGATGGCGTGGAACAACGCGCACGCGGTGCGCGGCAGTCTGTCGGCCGAAGTGTGGGAGAGCATCAATGCCACCCGCATTGAACTGCGGACCCTCCGCCAGCAGGGGCTGGGCGAGCTGGGGAGCGACGGCTTTTTTGAGTGGGTGAAAGAGCGGGTGCATCTGTTTCGCGGGGCAGTGATCGGCACGCTGCTGCGCAACGACGCCCTGAGTTTTATCGGTATCGGCACCCTGATTGAGCGCGCCTTCGCCACCACCCAGCTGCTGCTGATTAAGGATCAACAGCTGACCAACGACCCGGATCCGGTGCGGGAATACTACCGGCTGGATACCCTGCTCAATGCGGTCAGCGCCCGCGAAGCCTACAACAGCCTCTACCGCCAGCCGGTCAGTCGCGAAACGGTGATGGAGCTGCTGATCCTGCGGAACGATATTCCGCGTTCGCTGCGCGCCAGCATTGCCGACCTGGTGGGCGAGCTGGAGAAGATCGCTAACGACCGCTCCTATCAACCGCTGCGCCTCGCCCATCAGCTTAACGTTGATCTGCGCTTCAGCACCCGTGACGACCTGGCGCAGGCGGACCTGCAGACCACCATTAACGGGCTGCTGGCGAGAATTAACGCGCTGTCCGACAGCATCAGACAAACCTACCTGGAGGCCTTATGAAACTGGTCATCGATCATCTCACCCGCTATGGCTACGATGAAGAAGTGAAGTTTTCCACCCAGTATCTGCGCCTGACGCCGCGCAGTACCGCCCGGCAGACGATCACCGCCTGGACGCTGACCCTGCCGGACGGCGCGGCGGTGACCACTACCGACGGCTGGGGCAATGTGCTACATGTGCTGACGCTGGATAACCCGCACAAGGAGATCACCATCCGCGCCAGCGGGATTGTCGATATCGCCGACGAAGGGGAGGAGACGCGTGATGAAGAGGCCGAGCTGCTGTCGCCGCTGGTTTTTCTGCGCTGTACGCCGCTAACCCGCGCCGATACGGCGATCCGTGAGTTTGCCCAGCGCCTCTATCGTCCCGATGCGGCGGAAGAGAGTCTGAATCAACTGATGGCGGATCTGCTGTTAAGAATGCCATACTCCCCCGGCGCGACCCAGGTGCAGGACTCCGCCGCCGACGCCTTCGCCCGCGCGAAGGGGGTGTGCCAGGATCATACCCATGTTTTTCTCGCCTGCTGCCGCGCGCTGGAGATCCCGGCGCGCTACGTCAGCGGCTATGTCTACAGCGATAACGCCCAGCATGTGGCGATGCATGCCTGGGCGGAAGTCTGGCTCGACGGCCGCTGGCTGTCGTTTGATATCACCAATAATACCCGTCGCCTGAATCAGCATTTACGGCTGGCGACCGGGCTGGATTATCTCGATGCCTGCCCGGTACGGGGCACCCGGCTGGGCGGCGGCGGGGAGATTATGTTAACTAACGCTGAAGTGCGCGAACACAGCCAGCAGGCGCAGCAGCAATAATACGGGAATAACCGCAATGACCTACTGTGTGGCCATGTGCCTGGCGGATGGACTGGTGTTTGCTTCCGACTCCCGCACCAATGCGGGCGTCGACCATATTGCCACTTTTAAAAAGCTGCACGTTTTCCATCAGGAGGGGGAACGGGTGCTGGTGCTGCAATCCGCCGGCAATCTGGCCACCACCCAGAGCGTGATAAGCCTGCTCAGCGCGCGCATCCGTACCCAGCAGGAGCCGAATCTGATGCAGGTCACTTCCCTCTACGACGCCGCGATGCTGATCGGTAAAACGCTGCTGGAGGTGATCCAGCGCGACAGCAGCAACCAGCAGACCTGCAGTAACACCAACTTCAACTGCAACCTGCTGCTTGGCGGCCAGATCGCCGGCGAAACCCATCGTCTGTTCCATATTTATCCGGAGGGCAACTTTATTGAAGCCACCCGCGACACGCCTTATTTCCAGATTGGCGAAAGCAAATACGGCAAACCGATCATCGATCGGGTGCTGACCATCGACACGCCGCTGGAGCAGGCGAAGTGCTGCGCGTTGATCTCCATTGACTCGACGCTGCGCAGTAACCTGTCCGTCGGCCTGCCGCTGGATACGCTGCTCTACCGCAGCGGCAGCTTCAGCAGTGCCGGGCAGCATCGCATCACCGACAGCGATCCCTACTTCAACCGCATTCGCAAGGCGTGGTCCGAAGGGCTGTTGCACACCTTCCAGACTCTGCCGACCTGGACGCCAGCGGAGCGGGAAGAGGAGTAGCCTCTGTGACGCTCCGCCGATATCGTCGGCAAGAAGGCGGGTAAGGCGCTGGAGTCCTTAAGTATCCTCGACCTGGCGGTAAAATTTCAGCAACAGCGGTAAATAAATTAACGACAGGCCGCACGGATCGTAGGCCGGGCAAGGCGTCGCCGCCGCCCGGCACAAAAGCGGCGCCGCTGTTCTTGTCCGGCGGCGCTGCGCCTGCACCGGCCTGGATGGCCCGGGGAGGGGTTATCCCGTAGGCCCGGCAAGCGCAGCGCCGCCGGGCGATGGACCGGTTTAAACACCGCCAACCTGTTGCGCCATGGACGGTATTCTCTTTGTCCTGCTGAACACAAACGCGCTTTTTGGCAAAGCTAAGTCAATTAAATACTTTGTTATTTAACGTGTTATCTCACATCTTCGGTGGGAATGAGGCAACACGGCAAGGTATCGGAAGTGACGGAAAAGAAGACGGCTGTCTATGTGGATGACCAACAGCGCATCCTGATCCGCCAGCTGGCGCGCGGCTGGCTGTGGCGCAGCGAGCTGCCGACCTGGCTGCTGATTGTGACGGTTTACGGCGGCTGGTTTGCCTGCGTGGCGGGCTGGCGGACGCTGGGACTGTTTCCGGCCACGCTGCTGTTGATCTGGTTTACCGCCTGGTATATGTCCTTACAGCATGAGCTGATCCATGGGCATCCCACCCGGCTGGCATGGTTTAACCAGCTGTTGGGGACGCTGCCGCTGGCGGTCTGGTATCCCTATGGCGTCTACCGCGACAGCCACCTGGCGCACCATCGCAACCATCTGCTGACGCACCCTGAGGATGACCCCGAATCGTACTACGTAACGGCGGAAAGCTGGCAGCGCTTCTCAGCCTGGCAGCGCCGCCTTATCCACCTGCGCAACACCTTCTGGGGGCGTCTGCTGCTGGCGCCGATGATGGATATTATTCACACCCTGAACAGCGCGCTGCGGGCTTTCCGCGAGGGCGACCGCCGCGCTATCGCCATGTGGAGTCTGCATCTGTTGCTGCTGACGGGCCTGCTGACCTGGATGGCGGCGCAGGGTTTTTCTCCGCTGTGGTTTGTGCTGGCGGTGAGCTACCCGGCGCTGGCCCTGACCAAAGTACGCTCTTTTCTCGAACACCGCGCCGCGGATGACCCGCTGGCCCGCTCGGTGATCAACGAGGCCGGGCTCCCCTGGCGGGCGCTGTTCCTCAATCTCAACTACCATGCGGTGCATCATGATCTGCCAGGGGTCCCCTGGTACGCTTTACGTCAACTGTATCTGCATCGCCAGGCGGCGTATCTGCAGCGTAATCAGGGGTTCCTGGTGCGCGGGTACGGCGAGTGGCGACGCCATTTTAGCCGCCGGGCGGTGGCGGTGAACGCCCATCCGGGCTTTGGCGAGCAGGCGCAGGCGGGAGGAGAACATGGCTGAACGCATGACCTTTCCGATGTATGCCATCCACCGTCAACAGACCCAGGCCCTGTGGCAGGCGGTGCAGTCGCTGTTGGCCGAACGCGGCGTGATGGTGGCGGGGGACCCTCCGGCGGCTGACCCCGGGGATCTGCTGGCTCACTGGCGCCAGCCGACGCTGTTGCTGAGCCAGACCTGTGGCTACCCGCTGGTGACCCAATTGCCGGAGGTGCAGACGGTGGGCTGCTTCCACTACGCTGCGCCCGGTTGCGAAGGGCGCCGCTATCGCAGCCTGCTGGTGGTCCGCGAAGCGGATAGCCACCGGATGCTGGGGGACTTTTTGGGCCGTCGGGCGGTGTGCAATGCCGAGCACTCGCAGTCCGGCTACAACGTACTGCGTAAAATGGTCGCGCCGCTCTCCCGGGAGGGGCGTTTTTTTTCAGCGGTGATGTTCAGCGGCAGCCATCGGCAGTCGCTGCGCGAACTGCAGCAGGAAAACGCCGATATCGCCGCCATCGACTGCGTGACCTACGCGCTGCTGCAGCGCTATCAGCCGCAGGCTCTGGCTGGCCTGATGGCGATCGGCTGGAGCCCGGCCGCGCCAGGGCTGCCGCTGATCACCGCCGGCGTCACCCCAGCGGCAACGCTGAATAGCCTGCGCGAGGCGCTCCAGCAGCTGGTAAGCGATGATCGCTATCGTTCCCTGTGCGACGCCTTGCTGATCTGCGGCTATAGCGATATGTCGCGGGAGGCCTATGCGCCGCTGCTGGCGTGGCGGGATGAGGCCGCGGCGCTGGGGGTCAGCCAGCTATAGGCGAAATACCCGGGCCAGCGATCTGCGCCGGGGCGGGCTATAGCGGCTGGTCCCACGGCTGGGCGCTGAGATCCATTCGCAGATAGGAAGAGAGCAGGTCGACAGCCAGCTGGTCGCTCATCAGCTGCTCGTTAAGCTGCTGGCGCAGCCGCGGGATCATCTCTTCACGATAGGCCGGGTCGTTGTTTTATGGATTTGTGATCGGCAACACAAATGACTCTCCAATGGCCGTCGTAAAAGATAAATTACCAGGGTTGATTTTAATCAAAGTATGACCAACTGCGCTATGGCGGAAAAAAGATCGCTGCCTATCGCGACCCAAAAGAAAAATTGTGAATTTAATGTTTCTTTGGTGTAAATAATGACCGTGCATTTTCCCCAACCGCCGGGGATAAAATGTGATGCCCGACCGGCTTGTCGTTAAATAATGGCGTTTATTACGTCTGCTTTTTATTCTTTACAGCATTAATTTAATTTTCGGCTTTCTTCTCACCCTGATAGCGCGGGTCGAATAACGTACAAAAGGCGTATTTTTTATCGCCATTTCGCCGTCGATGTTATCGCCATCAATTATTTTTATCCCCGCATTCGGCCACGGCAAAAGGCGCGCAAATAGCGGTCATGATGCTTTTAATATATTGATTTTACTTTACTTATTCTGGCTCGTGGATCCTGCTTATCCGCCGCGGCGGAGCCTTTGTGAGAGCTCTCACATAACCCGGCAATTGCGATTTGTTACACTTTCCGCCGTCAACAAAGGAATGAAAGTGAGACGCGATGAATACTTTTTCTCTGCCTAAAACACAGCATCTGGTAGTTTTCCAGGAAGTGATCCGCAGCGGGTCAATCGGGGCCGGAGCAAAAGCGTTAGGACTCACTCAGCCGGCGGTCAGTAAAATTATTGGCGACATGGAGAGTTATTTTGGCAGCGAATTAATCGTCCGGCGAAATACCGGCGTCTCGCTCACCGAGGCCGGGCAGGTATTTCTCAACTGGTCAGAAGCGATCACCCGTGAAATGAAAAATATGGTCAATGAAATGAATGCTCTGACCAACAGCGCGGTGGTGGATGTCTCCTTTGGTTTCCCTTCGCTGGTCGGGTTTACCTTTATGTCGGAGATGGTGCATCAGTTTAAAATGACTTTCCCCAAGGCGCGGGTCTCGATGTATGAGGCGCAGCTCTCCGCCTTTTTGCCGGCAATCCGCGACGGGCGCCTCGACTTCGCCATCGGGACGCTGAGCGATGAGATGAAACTGCAGGACCTGCACGTCGAGCCGCTGTTTGAGTCTGAGTTTGTGCTGGTGGCGAACCGGGCGCGGATCGGCAACGGCACCGTCCGCCTGGCCTCGCTCCAGCACGAGCAGTGGGTGCTGCCGGAGACCAATATGGGCTACTACAGCGAACTACTGACCACCCTGCAGCGCAGCGGTATCCGCCGTGAAAATATCGTTAATACCGATTCGGTGGTGACGATCTATAACCTGGTGCTCAATGCCGATTTTCTGACGGTGATCCCCTGCGACATGACCACGCCGTTTGGCTCGAGCCAGTTTGTCACCATCCCCATTAAAGAGGCCTTGCCGGTGGCGCGCTATGCGGCGGTATGGTCGAAAAATTACCGGTTAAAAACCGCCGCGGCGTCGCTGGTGGAGATGGCGAAACACTATTCCTCGGGGCAGGGCAACCGCCACTGGCAGCCATTACAAATTATTGCGTAACTGAAAGTCGTTAAATAATCCAACACATGTCCTCGCTGTTATCAGCAGGATGACGCCCGGTCATTGACTTTATATTAAGATACAGAGGCCATAATGCATATTACCTACGATCTTCCGGTATCTATTGACGATATTCTCGAAGCGAAACAACGCCTCGCGGGAAAAATATATAAAACAGGCATGCCCCGTTCGAATTATTTTAGCGAGCGCTGCCAGGGCGAAATATTTCTTAAATTCGAAAATATGCAGCGCACGGGTTCATTTAAAATTCGCGGCGCCTTTAATAAACTGTGCGGTTTAACCGCGGCGGAAAAACGCAAAGGGGTGGTGGCCTGCTCAGCGGGCAACCACGCCCAGGGCGTCTCGCTCTCCTGCGCCATGCTAGGCATTGACGGGAAAGTAGTGATGCCGAAAGGGGCGCCGAAATCGAAAGTTGCCGCCACCTGTGATTATTCGGCGGAAGTGGTGCTACATGGCGATAACTTTAACGATACCCTCGCCAAAGCCAGCGATATTGTTGAACTTGAGGGCCGCATTTTTATTCCCCCCTATGACGACCCGCAGGTTATCGCCGGGCAGGGGACGATTGGACTCGAAATATTAGAAGATCTGTATGACGTGGATAATGTCATCGTGCCCATTGGCGGCGGCGGCTTAATTGCCGGTATCGCGATTGCGATTAAATCCATTAACCCGACAATCCGCATTATCGGCGTGCAGTCGGAGAATGTTCACGGCATGGCCGCCTCCTGGTATGCCGGGGAAATCACCAGCCATCGCCACGCCGGCACCTTAGCCGATGGTTGCGACGTCGCCCGCCCGGGGAAACTGACCTATGAAATCGCCCGCCAGCTGGTGGATGACATCGTCCTGGTGAGTGAGGACGACATTCGCCAGAGCATGGTCGCCTTAATTCAGCGCAATAAAGTGATCACCGAAGGGGCCGGGGCGTTAGCCTGCGCCGCGTTATTAAGCGGCAAACTCGACAGCTATATCCAGAACCGCAAAACGGTCAGCCTGATTTCCGGGGGCAATATCGATCTCTCCCGGGTATCGCAAATTACCGGTTTTGTGGACGCTTAATTCAATACATAAGTGAGGACAGGATATGAGTACGACTGAGAGCATTGCATCCAGCCAGACAAGCCTTTCGTCCTGGCGTAAATCTGACACCACCTGGACCCTGGGCCTGTTTGGCACAGCTATCGGCGCCGGGGTGCTGTTTTTCCCGATCCGCGCCGGCTTCGGCGGGCTGATCCCGATCCTGGTGATGCTGGTGCTGGCCTATCCCATCGCCTTTTATTGCCATCGGGCCCTGGCCCGGCTATGCCTGTCGGGGGCTAATCCCTCCGGCAATATCACCGAAACGGTGGAAGAGCATTTTGGCAAAACCGGCGGGGTGGTGATCACCTTTCTGTACTTCTTCGCCATCTGCCCGCTGCTGTGGATTTATGGCGTCACGATCACCAATACCTTTATGACTTTCTGGGAGAACCAGCTGCAGATGCCGGCTCTCAACCGCGGGGTGGTGGCGCTGCTCCTGCTGCTGCTGATGGCGTTTGTCATCTGGTTTGGTAAAGACCTGATGGTCAAGGTGATGAGCTATCTGGTGTGGCCGTTTATCGCCAGCCTGGTGGTGATCTCCCTGTCCCTGATCCCCTACTGGAATAGCGCAGTGATTGACCAGGTCAACCTCAGCGATATCGCCTTAACCGGTCACGACGGCATTCTGGTGACGGTATGGCTGGGCATCTCCATCATGGTGTTCTCCTTCAACTTCTCGCCGATCGTCTCCTCGTTTGTGGTCTCCAAACGCGAAGAGTATGAAGCGCAGTTTGGCCGCGAGTATACCGAACGCAAATGCTCACAGATCATCTCCCGGGCCAGCATGCTGATGGTGGCGGTGGTGATGTTCTTCGCCTTCAGCTGCCTGTTTACCCTCTCACCGCAGAACATGGCGGACGCCAAGGCGCAGAATATCCCGGTGCTCTCCTATCTGGCGAACCACTTTGCCTCGATGTCGGGCACCAAATCCACCTTTGCCACCCTGCTGGAGTATGGCGCGTCGATCATCGCCCTGGTGGCCATCTTCAAATCGTTTTTCGGCCACTATCTCGGCACGCTCGAGGGGCTGAACGGTCTGATCCTGCGCTTCGGCTATAAAGGGGATAAAACCCGGGTCTCCAGCGGCAAGCTCAATACCCTGAGCATGGTGTTCATCATGGGATCGACCTGGGTGGTGGCGTATGCCAACCCCAATATCCTCGACCTGATTGAGGCCATGGGCGCGCCGATTATCGCCTCGCTGCTGTGCCTGCTGCCGATGTACGCCATTCGTAAAGCGCCTTCGCTGGCCAAATACCGTGGCCGTCTCGACAACCTCTTTGTGACCGCTATCGGTCTGCTGACCATCCTCAACATTGCTTACAAACTGTTCTAATCCGGCTCAGGCCACGCGGAGTACAACATGACTGAATTTCCGGTAGTACTGGTGATTAACTGCGGCTCGTCGTCGATCAAATTTTCCGTCCTGGACGCCGCAAGCTGCGACTGCCTGCTCAACGGCGTGGCCGAGGGCATCAACGCGGAACGGGCGTCTCTCTCGCTCAACGGCGGCGAGTCGGTGGCGCTGGCGCAGCGCGGCTACGAAGGCGCCCTGCAGGCGATTGCCGGAGCATTAGCCCAACGCGACCTCATCGACAGCGTGGCCCTGATTGGCCACCGCGTCGCCCACGGCGGCGACCTGTTCACCGAGTCGGTCATTATTAGCGAGGAGGTTATCAATAACATTCGCCAGGTATCGTCCCTGGCCCCGCTGCATAACTACGCCAGTCTCAGCGGCATCGCCTCGGCGCAGCGGCTGTTCCCGGAGGTGATGCAGGTGGCGGTCTTTGATACCAGCTTTCACCAGACCCTGGCCCCGGAAGCTTTTCTCTATGGTCTGCCGTGGGAGTATTACCAGAATCTCGGGGTACGCCGCTACGGTTTCCACGGCACCTCGCACCGCTATGTGTCCCAGCGCGCCCTGGCGCTGCTCGGGTTGCCGGAGCAGGAGAGCGGCCTGGTGATCGCCCACCTGGGCAATGGCGCCTCGATCTGCGCGGTGCGTAACGGCCGCAGCGTGGACACCTCGATGGGGATGACGCCGCTGGAGGGGCTGATGATGGGCACCCGCAGCGGTGATGTCGACTTCGGCGCCATGGCGTGGATTGCCGCGGAAACCCGGCAGACCCTCAGCGACCTGGAGCGGGTGGCCAACACCGCCTCCGGCCTGCTGGGGATCTCCGGTCTTTCCTCCGACCTGCGGGTGCTGGAGCAGGCGTGGCATGAGGGCCATGCCCGCGCCCGCCTGGCGATTAAAACCTTTGTCCATCGTATCGCCCGCCATATTGCCGGCCACGCCGCGGCGCTGCAGCGTCTCGACGGCATTATTTTCACCGGCGGGAT
This sequence comes from Klebsiella sp. 28, assembly GCF_018223905.1. Taxonomy (NCBI): domain Bacteria; kingdom Pseudomonadati; phylum Pseudomonadota; class Gammaproteobacteria; order Enterobacterales; family Enterobacteriaceae; genus Klebsiella; species Klebsiella sp. 28. The sequence continues at coordinate 18,330 of NZ_JAGRQY010000039.1, read as the reverse complement.
TGGCGAGAACTCGGTGCTGATCCGTCGACTGGTGAGCGAGCGGCTGGCGGTCTTTGGCCTTGCGATGGACGCCGCCCGCAATCAGCAGCCCAATTCGGCCGGCGAGCGCCTGATCTCCGCCGACGGCAGCCGGGTGCGCTGCGCGGTTATTCCTACCAATGAAGAGCGCATGATTGCCCTCGATGCGATCCGCTTAGGCCGGATCCACACCGCGGCGGCGCTGGCCTGACTTTTTATTCTGTAGAGAGACGATGTTCATGAAAGTAGATATCGATACCCAGGATGTACGATACGCCGACGCCTGGCTGGGCTTTCGCGGTACGGCGTGGCAAACGCAGATCGACGTTCGCGACTTTATTCAGCATAACTACACCCCTTACGAGGGCGATGAGTCTTTCCTCGCCGACGCGACGCCAGCGACCACCGCCCTCTGGGAGCAGGTGATGGCCGGGATCCGCGTCGAGAACGCCACCCATGCGCCGGTGGATTTCGACACCAATGTCGCCACCTCCATCACCGCCCACGCGGCGGGCTATATCAACCAGCCGCTGGAAAAGATCGTCGGCCTGCAAACGGACCAGCCGCTGAAGCGCGCCCTGCATCCTTTTGGCGGCATCAAGATGATCAAAAGCGCCTTCGAGGCCTATGGTCGCGAAATGGATCCTGACTTTGAGTATCAGTTTACGGCGCTGCGTAAGACCCACAATCAGGGCGTTTTTGACGTCTATTCCCCGGATATGCTGCGCTGCCGCAAATCCGGGGTGCTGACCGGGCTACCGGACGGCTATGGCCGCGGACGGATCATCGGCGATTACCGCCGCGTGGCGCTGTACGGCATTCGCTACCTGGTCCGCGAACGTGAGCTGCAGTTTGCCGACCTGCAGCCGGCCCTTGAGCGCGGCGAGGCGCTGGAGGCCACCCTGCGCCTGCGCGAAGAGCTGGCCGAACAGCGGCGCGCGCTGCTGCAGATGCAGGAGATGGCGGCCCGCTACGGCTGCGATATCGCCCACCCGGCGCGCACTGCCCGGGAGGCGGTGCAGTGGCTCTACTTCGCCTACCTGGCGGCGGTGAAGTCGCAGAACGGCGGCGCCATGTCGCTGGGGCGCACGGCCACCTTCCTCGACATCTATATCGAACGCGATCTGCGCGCCGGTTTATTAAATGAGGTGCAGGCCCAGGAGCTCATTGACCACTTCATCATGAAGATCCGCATGGTGCGTTTCCTGCGCACCCCGGAATTTGATTCGCTGTTCTCCGGGGATCCCATCTGGGCGACGGAGGTGCTGGGCGGCATGGGGCTGGATGGTCGCACCCTGGTCAGCAAAACCACCTTCCGCTATCTGCATACTCTGCATACCATGGGCCCGGCGCCGGAGCCGAACCTGACCGTGCTCTGGTCGCAAGCGCTGCCGGCGGCGTTTAAAAAATATGCCGCCCGGGTCTCTATCGCCACCTCGTCGCTGCAGTATGAGAACGACGATCTGATGCGCAGCGATTTTCACAGCGACGACTACGCCATCGCCTGCTGCGTCAGCCCGATGGTGATCGGCAAGCAGATGCAGTTCTTCGGCGCCCGCGCCAATCTCGCCAAAACGCTGCTCTACGCGATTAACGGCGGGGTGGATGAGAAACTGAAGATTCAGGTGGGGCCGAAAACCGCACCGTTGCGCGATGAGGTGCTGGACTACGACACCGTGATGGCCAGCCTCGACCACTTTATGGACTGGCTGGCGGTGCAGTACATCAGCGCGCTGAACATCATCCATTGCATGCATGATAAGTACAGCTACGAGGCGGCGCTGATGGCCCTGCACGACCGCGACGTCTACCGCACGATGGCCTGCGGCATCGCCGGCCTGTCGGTAGCGGCGGATTCGTTGTCGGCGATAAAGTACGCCCGGGTGAAGCCGGTGCGCGATCACCACGGGCTGGCGGTGGACTTTGTCATTGAAGGCGACTATCCGCAGTACGGCAACAACGACGATCGGGTCGATGCCATCGCCTGCGACCTGGTGGAGCGCTTTATGCGCAAAATTCAGGCGCTCCCCACCTGGCGTCAGGCGGTGCCGACCCAGTCGATCCTGACCATCACCTCCAACGTGGTATACGGCCAGAAAACCGGCAACACCCCGGACGGACGTCGGGCGGGGACGCCGTTCGCTCCGGGGGCCAATCCGATGCATGGCCGCGACCGGAAAGGGGCGGTGGCGTCGCTGACCTCGGTGGCGAAACTGCCGTTTACCTACGCCAAAGATGGCATCTCGTATACCTTCTCCATCGTGCCGGCGGCGCTCGGCAAAGCCCCGTCAGCGCAGGAAAACAACCTGGTGGGCCTGCTGGACGGCTACTTCCACCACGAGGAGACGGTGGAGGGGGGACAGCATCTCAACGTCAATGTGCTGAACCGGGAAAAGCTGCTCGATGCGATAGAACACCCGGAGCAGTATCCGAATCTGACGATCCGCGTCTCCGGCTATGCGGTCCGCTTTAACGCGCTGACCCGCGAACAGCAGCAGGATGTGATCTCCCGAACGTTCACCAGTCAACTCTGAGCGGCCACCGGGTCACAGGAGAGCCTTTAACGGGCTCTCCTGTTATCATCTTCACATTACCGCAACAAAATAATCACCACTGTTGATCATATTCGCATTTTTGCACCACGCTGGCGCGCAGCGACCGCTAACTGCATCTATGTTTAGCTCACGGGCCGGTACGGATACCGCGTTGTCCGGCTCGCCACGTGATGGCAACCGATCTCCTGACCTGAAAGGGAATGCGCCCTTGCCGATGCGGCACGGGTTGCCGTCGCGTGCGTACCGACCGGGGCGACTGTTCTCCGGTGTTCCACTCCTTCCTGGCGGGATTTTTGCTTCTTCCACCCTGGCCGTCCTGGCGCTGCGCCAACGTCGGCACCACACGGTAAGTGATATTTTCTGCGTCATTTCATGACGCCAGGCTTTACATCGCTGAGGAATATCCGAATGTCTTTGAAACTGAAAACAATGACGCTTCATGTTGTGATAGCAGGTTGTATGAGCATGGCCTTTTACGCCCAGGCAGACTTGAAGATCGGCGTCGCCGGCCCCTTTACCGGACCCAACGCCACCTACGGCGCCCAGTACTGGAAAGGGGCCTCGCAGGCGGTGGCTGATATCAATGCCGCCGGCGGCATCAAAGGCGAAAAGATTGTGCTGGTGCAGGGGGATGACGCGTGCGAACCGAAGCAGGCGGTGGCGGTGGCCAACCGGCTGGTGGATGAAGCGAAAGTCTCCGCCGTGGTGGGGCACTTTTGCTCTTCCTCAACGATGCCGGCCTCCGAGGTATATGACGAAGCCGGGATCCTGACCATTACCCCCGGCTCGACCAACCCGCAGATCACCGAGCGCGGCATGAAAGATCTCTTCCGCATGTGTGGTCGTGACGATCAGCAGGGGGCGATCGCCGCCAACTATATGCTGGACGTGCTGAAGGCGAAGAAAATCGCCGTCATCCACGATAAAGACACCTATGGTCAGGGGCTGGCCGATGCCACCCGCGCGGCGCTGGCGAAGCGGGGTACCAAAGAAGTGTTGTACGAAGGCCTTTCCCGCGGTGAAAAAGACTTTAACGCCCTGGTGACCAAGATCGGCGCCCTCAAGCCGGACGTGGTCTACTTTGGCGGCTGCCATCCGGAAGCGGGCCCGCTGGTGCGCCAGATGCGCGAGCAGGGGGTGCAGGCCAAATTCTTCTCCGGCGACTGTATCGTCACCGAGGAGCTGGTCACGGCCGCCGGCGGGCCGCAGTTCACCAACGGCGTGCTGATGACCTTTGGTCAGGATCCGCGCACCCTCCCGGACGGCAAAGCGGTGATCGAGAAGTTCCGCGCCAGCGGCTTTGAGCCGGAAGGTTATACCCTCTACGCCTACGCCTCTATTCAGGCTATCGCCGCGGCCTGGAACGCCGTCGGTACCGATAACGCCAAAGCCAGCGACTGGCTGAAGAGCCACGACGTCGAGACGGTGATGGGCAAGAAAGCCTGGGATGGCAAAGGCGACCTCAAGGTGTCCGACTACGTGGTCTATCAGTGGGACGACAAGGGCAAATATCACCAGCTCTGATCGGCCACGACCTGAGGACGCTCTGTCCTTTTGACTTGCGAATTGTCACATGACGGCGGTTGACCGGGAACGGAACCCGGCGGCCGTCTGCCTGGCGGCTGGAGGGGCTATGACGGCGTTTTTTCTGCAACAACTGATCAATGGGCTGACGCTGGGCGCAGTGTACGGCTTAATCGCCATCGGCTACACCATGGTGTATGGGATCATCGGCATGATCAACTTCGCCCACGGCGAGGTGTATATGGTCTCCGCCTACCTGTGCGCCATCGGCCTGGCGCTGCTCTCTTTCTTCGGGATCCACTCCTTCCCGCTGCTGATTTTCGCCACCCTGGTGTTCACCATCGTGGTCACCGGCGTATACGGCTGGGCGATCGAGCGCATCGCCTACCGGCCGCTGCGCAACTCGACGCGGCTGGCACCGCTGATCTCGGCTATCGGGATGTCGCTGATCCTGCAGAACTATGTCCAGCTGAGCCAGGGGCCGAACCAGCAGGGGATCCCGACGCTGCTTAGCGGCGCGTTGCGCATGACGGTGGGCGATGGGGTGGTGCAGATCACCTGGACCAAGGTGTTTATTCTCGTCGCGGCGCTGGTGGGGATGCTTATCCTGACCTGGATTATTCAGTATACCCGGCTGGGGCGCATCTGCCGCGCCACCCAGCAGGACCGGCGCATGGCGGCGATCCTTGGCATCAATACCGACCGGGTGATCTCCCTGGTGTTTGTCATCGGCGCGGCGATGGCCGGTCTGGCCGGCGTGCTGGTGACCATGAACTACGGCACCTTCGACTTCTATATCGGATTTATTATCGGCATCAAAGCCTTCACCGCCGCGGTGCTGGGCGGGATCGGCTCGCTGCCTGGCGCGATGCTGGGTGGTCTGCTGCTTGGGGTGGCCGAAGCCCAGTTCGCCGGGCTGGTGAATTCGGATTACAAAGATGTCTTTTCCTTTGCGCTGCTGGTGGCGATCCTGATTTTTCGCCCGCAGGGGCTGCTGGGACGTCCGCTGGTGGCCAAGGTCTAAGGAGGCTTTATGGGTGAAATTACGCGCCAGCCTGCGCGGGCTATCCAAAACGCGCTGATCGACAGCGTACTGGCCGGCCTTTGCGCGTTAATTGTCTTTGGCCCGATCGTCGGCGTGGTGCTCAAAGGGTATGGTTTTACCCTCGCGCCTGCGCGGGTGGCGATTCTGGTGGCGGTGGTGATGGCCGGCAGGCTGGCGCTCAGTCTGCTGCTGCAGAGCCACAGGGGAAAAGCCTTTATTGCCCGCTTTGAGGGGGCGGATGACGGGGTGTACGTCCGGCCGCCGGGCTACCGCTCGCGGCTGCGCTGGATAATACCGCTGCTGGTGGGGCTGGCCATTGTCGTTCCGTTTCTCGCCACAAAATATCTGCTGACCGTGGCCATTCTTGGGCTGATCTACGTTCTGCTTGGCCTGGGGTTGAATATTGTGGTGGGCCTCGCGGGCCTGCTCGATCTGGGCTATGTGGCGTTTTACGCCATCGGCGCCTACGGCCTGGCGCTGGGCTACCAGTACCTGGGACTTGGCTTCTGGGCGATGCTGCCGCTGGGGGCGGTGATGGCGGCCCTCGCCGGGGCGTTGCTGGGTTTTCCGGTGCTGCGTATGCATGGCGACTATCTGGCCATCGTCACCCTCGGCTTTGGCGAAATTATCCGCCTGGTGCTTAACAACTGGGTGAGCTTCACCGGGGGCCCTAACGGCGTACCGGTGCCATCCCCCACGCTGTTTGGCCTCGAGTTTACCCGCCGGGCCAAGGATGGCGGCATCCCCATCCATGAGTTTTTCCACGTCAGCTACAACCCCAACCTGAAATTCATCTTTCTCTACGCCGTGCTGTGCCTGGTGGTGATGCTGGTGCTGCTGGTGAAGCATCGCCTGACGCGGATGCCCATCGGCCGCGCCTGGGAGGCGCTGCGCGAGGATGAGATCGCCTGTCGGGCGATGGGGCTCAACCACGTGCTGGTGAAACTCTCGGCGTTTATGCTCGGCGCGTCGACGGCCGGCATCGCCGGGGTGTTCTTCGCCAGCTATCAGGGGTTTGTTAACCCGACGTCGTTCACCTTTTTTGAGTCGGCGCTGATCCTGGCGATTGTGGTGCTCGGGGGAATGGGCTCCACCCTGGGAGTGGTACTGGCAGCGTTTGTTCTGACGGTCACCCCGGAGCTGCTGCGCGGTTTTGACGAATATCGGGTGCTGCTGTTCGGCGTGCTGATGGTGATGATGATGATCTGGCGGCCGCGCGGCCTGGTGCGCACCAGCCGCAGCGGGGTTGCGTTACGAAAAGGAGTCGCGCCATGACCGACAGCATCTTACGCGTTGAGCATCTGATGATGCATTTCGGCGGCATCAAAGCGCTGAATGATGTCAATCTGGAGGTGGAGCGGGGGTCGATCACCGCCCTGATCGGCCCCAACGGCGCGGGCAAGACCACGGTGTTTAACTGCCTGACCGGTTTTTATCGGGCGACGGGGGGCAGTATCGTGCTGCGGGCGCGGGAAAAGGTCACCGATGTTATTCAGGTGCTGGGGCAGAAGCTTCACCCGGACGATTTTCTCCACCCGGCGCAGCTGGGGAGGCGGATCTATTACAAGATGTTCGGTGGCACCCATCTGGTGAACCGCGCTGGCCTGGCGCGCACCTTCCAGAATATACGTTTATTCCGCGAGATGTCGGTGATCGAGAACCTGCTGGTGGCCCAGCATACCCAGGTCAACCGCCATCTGCTGGCCGGGATCCTCAATACCCGTGGGTATCGGCAGGCGGAGAGTCAGGCGCTGGATCGCGCTTTTTACTGGCTGGAGGTGGTGGAGATGGTGGACTGCGCCAACCGTCTGGCGGGGACCCTCTCCTACGGACAGCAGCGGCGGCTGGAGATTGCCCGCGCCATGTGCACCCGTCCGGAGATGATCTGTCTGGACGAGCCGGCCGCCGGCCTCAACCCGGTGGAAACCCAGGCGCTGAGCCGGATTATTCGCTTTCTGCGCCAGCAGCACGGCATTACGGTGCTACTGATCGAGCATGATATGGGGATGGTGATGGAGATTTCGGATCATATCATCGTCCTCGATCACGGGGACGTCATCGCCCGCGGCGCGCCGCAGGCGATCCAGGCCAACGCCAGCGTGATTGCCGCCTATCTTGGCGCTGAGGAAGAGGAGACGCGCCGATGAGCCAGCCTTTGCTTGCCTTTAATGAGGTGGATGTCTTCTACGGGCCGATCCAGGCCCTGAAGCAGGTCTCTCTCACCGTCAACGAGGGGGAGACGGTGGCGCTGATCGGCGCCAACGGCGCCGGTAAATCAACGCTGCTGATGTCGGTCTTCGGCCAGCCGCGCATTGCCGGCGGGGAGATTTTCTATCGCGGGGAGGCGATCAGCCGGAAATCGTCCCACTTTATCGCCAGCAACGGCATCGCCCAGGCCCCGGAAGGGCGGCGCATCTTTCCCGATATGACCGTCGAGGAGAATCTGCTAATGGGGACCATTGCCATTGGCAACCGCTATCAGGCCGAGGACAAGGCGCGAATGTACCAGCTGTTCCCCCGGCTGGAAGAGCGGCGGGGACAGCGGGCGATGACCCTCTCCGGCGGCGAGCAGCAGATGCTGGCCATCGCCCGGGCGCTGATGAGCCGACCGCGCCTGCTGCTGCTGGATGAGCCGAGCCTGGGGCTGGCGCCGCTGGTGGTGAAGCAGATTTTTCAGATCCTGCGCGAGCTGACGGCCCAGGGGATGACGCTGTTTCTGGTGGAGCAGAATGCCCGCCATGCCCTCAACCTGTCGGACCGCGCCTACGTGATGGTGAACGGCCAGATCCGCCTGAGCGGTAGCGGCCAGACGCTGCTCAACGACCCGGAGGTGCGTAAGGCATATCTGGGGATCAGCGGCTGAGGGGGTTATTCCCGCGGTTCGTTACGGGTTTTAATGTGCTGCCAGAAACGTTCGGCGGCCTGGTTAAGCCGCGAGCCGGAGCGGTAGAGCCAGGCGCCGATCGGCAGCGACAGGCTCTCATCGAGGATCGTCAGCCGGCCTTCGTCCAGCTCGCGCTGAATAGAGTACTGCGGCAGCCAGCCCACGCCGTCGCCATTGAGGATCATGCGCTTGAGCAGCTCGCTCATGGAAGAAACAAAGGTGAGAGAGAAGGTGATCTCCGGCGTGCGGTCGATCACCTGGTTCACCTGGCGCCCCATATAGCTGTCGTTGGCGTATTTCATCAGCGGCAGCACGCCGCGATGTAAATGAAACAGCGGGCGGCCATGTTCGTCGCAGGGGGAGACCAGGTGCAGGTAAGAATCAAAAATTTTATGATTAATAAACGGATAGTTCATTAATTCTTCATTATAGAAGGAGAGGATAAAATCGCTTTTTCCCTCTTTCAGGTTAAATACGGCGTCGTTGACGTTAATCGATTCAACATGAAAAGTCTTATTTTTACGGTCGGTGTAACCGGCAATGATCTCCGGCAGTAATAACACCGACAGCGAAGGGGCTGCGTCGATTCTTATTTTCTGGGTAGTGTTATTTAAGCCTTTAATACGGCTGATCTGAAAATCCATGTCATCGAGCATATTTCGCGCATAGCCGACAAAAATTTTCCCGCGGTTGGTCAGCTGCAGAGGGTTGGCGCTACGATCGAAGATGCTGAATCCGAGGGAAGCCTCCAGCGACTGGATGCGTCGACTGAACGAGGACTGAGAGATGTTGCGGGCTTTGGCCGCCAGGGTAAAGCTGCGCGACTCCTCAAGGGCAATCACATCATACAGCCATTTTACTTCCAGATTTGCCAACACCGATCCAGTCCTCAAAAACGCAATAAAGGCTATGCAATTTTAGCATAGCGCATAGAAACTATGCAATTAACATAATTATCGACAGGTGTTAACATTTTTTGGAAAGTTGAGATTTATGAATGCATATCGGCGACCCTACATGAGCACGATATGAAATCGCGACTCACGGTTATTTATTGCTTTATTTCATTGTCCAGGACTTATCTTATTAAATAGCCGGCGACGATGACGAAAGCAATGAATAACCCAGGCCTCTTACCTTAAATAGTTTGTCAGGAGTTCCATGTCACAACAAATTGAATCAGTAAAAATGGCTCTGCAGGAGCTGGGGATTAATGCAAGCGGCGAATTCTATTACAACCCTGATTACGATTTGCTTATTGCACATGAAACCTCTCCTGAGCTGACCGGCGCGGCCCGCGGCGTGATGACCGACTCTGGCGCTGTGGCTGTTGATACCGGGATCTTCACCGGCCGTTCGCCGCGCGATAAATACATCGTCCGCGACGAACAGACTCGCGACACCGTCTGGTGGGCAGACTCCGGCCTCGGTCGCAATGACAACAAACCGTTATCGCCAGACGTGTGGCGCAGCCTGAAAAGCCTGGTCGCGGGCCAGCTGAGCGGCAAAAAACTGTACGTCATCGACGCCTGGTGCGGCGCCAGCCCGGACACCCGTCTTGGCGTACGCTTCGTCACCGAGGTGGCGTGGCAGGCCCACTTTGTCAAAAACATGTTCATCGTGCCAAGCGCCGACGAGCTGGCCAGCTTTACGCCAGACTTCGTGGTGCTCAACGGCGCGGGCTGCACCAATGCCAACTGGCAGGCGCAGGGGATGAACTCCGAGAACTTTGTCGCCTTTAATCTCAGCGAGCGTATTCAGCTCATCGGCGGTACCTGGTACGGCGGCGAAATGAAGAAGGGGCTGTTCTCGGTCATGAACTACTTGCTGCCGCAGAAAGGCATCGCGTCGATGCACTGCTCGGCCAACCGTGGCGAAGCAGGGGACGTGGCGCTGTTCTTCGGCCTCTCCGGGACCGGGAAAACCACCCTGTCGACCGATCCGCATCGTCAGCTGATCGGCGATGATGAGCACGGCTGGGACGATGACGGCGTGTTTAACTTCGAAGGCGGCTGCTACGCTAAGACCATCAATCTCGATCCGCAGGCGGAGCCGGAGATTTATGGCGCCATCCGCCGCAATGCGCTGCTGGAAAACGTGGTAGTGCGCGCTGACGGCAGCGTGGATTATGCCGACGGCAGCAAAACCGAAAACACCCGCGTCTCCTATCCGCTGTCGCATATCGACAATATCGTCAAGCCGGTGTCCCGCGCGGGCCATCCGTCGAAGGTGATTTTCCTTGCCGCCGATGCGTTTGGCGTCCTGCCGCCGGTCTCCCGTCTGACCACCGAGCAGATGCAGTACCATTTCCTGTCGGGTTTCACCTCGAAGCTGGCGGGCACCGAGCGCGGCATTACCCAGCCGACGCCGACCTTCTCCGCCTGCTATGGCGCGGCGTTCCTGCTGCTTCACCCGACCCAGTACGCCAGCGTACTGGCGGCGAAGATGGCGGAATCCGGTGCCGAAGCCTGGCTGGTCAACACCGGCTGGAACGGCGAGGGCAAACGCCTGTCGCTTCGCGATACCCGCAGCATCATTAGCGCGATCCTCAACGGCACTACCGGCCCGCTGCGCGAGGAGACCATCCCGGTGTTCGGTCTTGCGATCCCGCAGAGCATTCCAGGGGTAGACAGCGCGGTGCTGGATCCGCGTAATGGCTGGAGTTCAGCGGATAAATGGCAGGAGAAGGCCGAGAGCCTGGCTCAGCTGTTTATGGATAACTTCAAGCAGTACAGCGATACCGAAGCGGGTGCGCGTCTGGCGCTGGCCGGTCCGCAGCTGCAGAAGAGCGCGGTCGAAGCCTGATCCGCGGCCAGCAGGTCGACGCCTGGCGCCGACCTGCTGGCGAGCCGCTTTACTCCGCAAAGGCCCGCAGCGCATCGCCAGTGAGGCGATAACGCACCCACTCATCCTGCGGCTGCGCGCCAATGCTCAGATAGAAATCAATCGCCGGCTGGTTCCAGTCGAGCACGCTCCACTCCAGACGCCCGCACTGACGTTGTACAGCATATTGCGCGATGGTTTTCAGCAGCGCTTTTCCGGCGCCGATCCCGCGATAGTCGGGGGTGACGTACAGATCCTCCATATAGATACCATTGCGTCCAAGCCAGGTGGAGTAGCTGGTGAAGAACACCGCGTAGCCCACCGCTTTGCCCGCCACCTCGCAGATCAGCGCTTCGGTTTTGCTGCCGCTGGCAAACAGTGTCTCTCTGATCTCCTCTGGCGTCGTCACTACCTCTTCGGGGGCTTTCTCGTAGACCGCGAGTTCATAAATCATGTCGTAGATAGCGGTGGCGTCGTCCGGGGTGGCCTGGCGGATTGTGATGCTCATGGGGTGTCCTGTATCCATAGTCAAAAGAGAGCAAAATTGCTGACCCTGAGGATAAGCGGTATTGTGAAAAGAATTAAGTGCAATGAAATCAGCAAACGATGAATATTATGCATCCTGTCCTGCGCCGGATTGACCTCAACCTGTTGCCGGTCTTTGACGCGGTCTATCGCTCCCGCTCGGTACGCCTGGCGGCGGAAGAGCTGGCGATGAGCACCTCGGCGCTGAGCCATGCGCTTTCCCGGCTGCGCAGCGCCCTCAACGATCCGCTGTTCTACCGCGAAGGCCACCGGATGTGCCCCAGCGTCTATGCCAGCCAGCTGGCGCCCTCTATCGCTTCGGCGCTGAAGTTTCTCAACCAGGAGCTGACGCCGCCGGCGGCGTTTGTGCCGGCCGCCAGCACCGACTGCATGCAGATTGCGATCACCGATTTCACCGCGTTCTGCGTCTTTCCGACGCTGATGCATCACCTGCAGCGTGAGGCGCCCGGGCTGCGGTTTGAGCTCCGTTATCTGCCCCACAGCCCGGCGCTGACCGAGCTGCTGGCGGGCGAGGTCGACCTGGCCCTCGGGTTCAATACCCCTGACGAGCCAGCCCATCCCGATCTTGAGGAGATTAACTGGCTGCGGGACGAATATGTGGTCATCAGCCAGGCCAACCGGACGGCGCTGACCCTGGACGCCTACCTTGCGGCCCGTCATCTGGTGGTGACCCCGTGGAATGAGCGGCAGGGGGTGCTGGACTGTGAGCTGGAGCGACAGGGCTATTCGCGGCAGGTGGCGATGAAAACCCCCTCGATGCTGAGCGCGCCCTTTATTATTGAGCAGAGCGACCTGTTGATGGCGCTGCCCCGGCGGGCGGCGGAGACGATGGCCCGCGCCGCCCGGCTGACCATTTTCCCGCTGCCGTTTCCGGTTCCGCCGTTTGACGTCAAGATTTACGCCCACCAACGCAGCGGGAAACGCGAGGCTACCCGCTGGCTTATCTCCCTGTTGCAGACGCTGGTGGGGGAGTCCACCGCTTCCTGACGCGCTTTCCAGCCGGCAGGGTATTTCGTTACCCCAGGCCAGGTTTTATGCCTTCAACCCACGGCGACATATCCTGGCCCCGGTCACAAAACGGAAAACTGACTTTTTCGCCGTCACCCGCGGCGTGGTTAGGACGGTGTGTGTTAAATGATTGTATGTAAAAGTAATGTTAATTAGTTAAATGTTATTCATGCGTAAAATGCATTAGTGGATGCGTTTATTACGCTTATTTCGTTCCCGGTTCTGTTTCAGTCTTCAGCGACAGGCGCGCGACAACGCGTGGATAACAAACTGGAGACCTGCATGCATTCAACAACCTCACAGATGAGTACCCGTGACCGGATCGGCGCCATTCTGCGCGTCACGTCCGGTAACTTTCTCGAACAGTTCGACTTTTTCCTGTTCGGGTTTTATGCCACCTACATCGCCCATACCTTTTTTCCGGCGAGCAGTGAATTCGCCTCGCTGATGATGACCTTCGCGGTCTTTGGCGCCGGCTTTTTGATGCGCCCCATCGGCGCTATCGTACTTGGCGCCTATATCGACAAGGTGGGGCGGCGCAAGGGGCTGATCGTCACCCTGTCGATCATGGCCACCGGCACTTTCCTGATCGTGCTGATCCCCTCTTATCAGACCATTGGCCTGTGGGCGCCGCTGCTGGTGCTGATCGGCCGTCTGCTGCAGGGCTTTTCCGCCGGCGCCGAGCTGGGCGGGGTGTCGGTCTATCTGGCCGAGATCGCCACCCCGGGCCGCAAAGGCTTTTACACCAGCTGGCAGTCGGGCAGTCAGCAGGTTGCCATCATGGTGGCAGCCGCGATGGGCTTTGCCCTCAACGCGGTACTGGAGCCGAGCGCTATCAGCGACTGGGGCTGGCGTATTCCGTTCCTTTTCGGCTGCCTGATTGTTCCGTTCATTTTTATCCTGCGCCGTAAGCTGGAGGAGACCCAGGAGTTTACTGCCCGCCGCCATCATCTGGCGATGCGCCAGGTATTCGCCACCCTGCTGGCGAACTGGCAGGTGGTTATCGCCGGGATGATGATGGTGGCGATGACCACCACCGCGTTCTACCTGATCACCGTCTATGCCCCGACCTTTGGTAAAAAGGTGCTGATGCTCAGCGCCTCTGACAGCCTGCTGGTCACGCTGCTGGTGGCGATTTCCAACTTCTTCTGGCTGCCGGTGGGCGGGGCGCTGTCCGACCGCTTTGGCCGCCGGTCGGTGCTGATCGCCATGACCCTGCTGGCGCTGGCTACCGCCTGGCCTGCGCTGACCATGCTGGCGAACGCCCCGAGCTTTTTGATGATGCTGAGCGTGCTGCTGTGGCTGTCGTTTATCTACGGCATGTACAACGGGGCGATGATCCCGGCGCTGACCGAAATTATGCCCGCCGAAGTGCGCGTGGCAGGTTTCTCGCTGGCCTACAGCCTGGCGACCGCGGTGTTTGGCGGCTTCACGCCGGTGATTTCCACGGCGCTGATTGAGTATACCGGTGATAAAGCGTCTCCCGGCTACTGGATGAGCTTTGCCGCCATCTGCGGTCTGCTGGCCACTTGCTACCTCTATCGCCGTAGCGCCGTTGCGCTGCAGACGGCACGTTAATCAGGGAGAAGATGATGCGTAAAACGACAGGAACCCTGCTAGCCACGCTGCTGCTGGCCGCCACCGGCGGCAGCGCGTTGTCCGCTGAGGTCACCGTGATGATCTCCGGCGGCTTCAAAGCGGCGCTGGAAAAGCTGGCCCCGGCGTGGGAAAAACAAACCGGCAACCACCTCGTGGTGATCCCTGGCCCGTCGATGGGAAAAACGCCGCAGGCGATCCCTAACCGTCTGGCGCGCGGCGAACACGCGGACGTGGTGATCATGGTCGGGGACGCGCTGACCAGCCTCGAGAAAGCGGGCCGTACGCAACCGGATTCGCGCCGGGAGCTGGCCGACTCGCCGATCGGCGTGGTGGTGAAGGCGGGGGCGCCGCTGCCGGCTATCCACAACGCAGACCAGCTGCGGGCGACGCTGCTGGCGGCGCCATCGGTCGCGTATTCCGACAGCGCCAGCGGACGCTATGTCAGCTCGACGCTGTTCCACACCCTGGGCATTGATGACGCGATGCAGAGTAAAGCGCAGATGGTGGAGCGCATTCCGGTGGCCTCGGAAGTGGCCAAGGGACGGTATGCGATCGGTTTTCAGCAGGTGAGCGAACTGCTGCCGGTGCCCGGCGTAACCTTCGTCGGCGAACTGCCGGATAACCTGCAGTACATCACCCGCTTTGCCGGGGCGGTGACCATCAGCGCCGACCACCCGCAGGAAGGCAAGGCGCTGCTGACGTATCTGGCGTCACCGGCGGCGCAGGAGACCATCCACGCCACCGGTATGCGAAGCGTAGCCGCCGCCGCGCCGGTCAGCCAGAAGGATACTGTTCAATAATCAGCTTCTCCAGCTCTGCCGCCACGTAGGACTGAATACGGCCGCTGAGGCGGATCAGGCCTACCGTACGCGTGACCACCGGGTCGGTGAGCGGCACAGCGCGGAGAACGGAATGCTCCCCGGCGGGCATCGACATCGCGGGCACGGCGGCAATGCCGATGCCCGCTTCCACCATCCCCAGCATCGTGGTGACGTGGCGGGTTTCGCAGATACTTGGCCGCGCCGGCGTCAGATGCGCCAGCTCCCGGTCAAGCAGCGTCCGGTTGCCGGAGACCCGATCCAGGCCAATATAATCCTGTTCAAAATACGCCTGCCAGCTTAGGTGCGTCTTGCGCGCCAGCGGATGATCGTGCCGACAGGCGGCCACATAGCGGTCGTCGGCAAGAGGGGTGAATTCGATACTGGCTGGCAGGTTTTTGGCAAAGCAGAGGCCAAAGTCAGCCTGTCCGCTGCTGACCGCCTCGATCACATTCCCGACGCTGCTGTCAATCAACCGGATGCGCACCTGGGGATAACGCGCCTGAAAGCTGCGGATGATTTCCGGCATAAAGTAGTAGGCGGCGGAAGGCACTGTCGCCACCGTCACCAGCCCGGTGCGCGCCTTGCTGACCTGGCTGATATCCGCCAGCACCGTCTCGACATGGGCCAGCAGCTGCTCCGAACGTTCGGCAAAATTTTGCCCATACAGCGTGAGGGTCACCCGCCGGGTGGTGCGATCGAACAGCCGGTTGCCCAGCGCCGTCTCCAGCTTTTCGATGCGTCGGCTAAGGGCCGACTGCGACAGGCAGATGGATTCGGCCGCCAGCCGAAAACTGCCATATTCCATCAGGGCGCGAAAGGCGTAGAGATCGTTGAAGTCAAAATTTACGGGCATGGCGGCATCCTTATCGGCTCTCTGGCGCCATCGCCCCGTCCGGCGAGGGGCGATGGCGGGTAGCATATCGGGCAGGACTTCGGGCGCGCGGGAAACCGCGCGCCAGGGCTTACACCTTAAGCAGTTTTACCGTGGCATCGATATCGATTTCGTCTTCCGAAAAGATCAGGGTTGTCCCCTGAAAGGTGGTGATCGCCAGCTTTTTCACCGAGCGCATCTCTCCCGGCTGCACCGTGGCTTTTGGCCGGATGCTGTTCATCAGCAGCCCGACCGACAGCACGGCGTTTTCTTTATCGACGCGGGTCTCGACCGGCTCTTCTTCCCGGTACACCACATAGGATTTGATGGAGGTCAGCTTCAACCGCTCGCCGGCAATATAGATATATTTGCTTTCCGGAATGACCTTCACCGCGTAGGCCGACAGCCCTTTATTGTTGGTGGTAGGTTCGAAAGTCACCGCCGCGTCTTTCTTGATAAGATCAGGATTGGCGACCTTAATCACGTGAAAATAACGATTTTCGCCGTTTTCATCTTTGATAAATCCAAAACCTTTATCTTTAAACCACGTTGTGATTGTTCCGTTCATCGCCATTACCGTATTACTCGTTGGTTAACACAAATTTTGCAGCGCGCAGTGTAAAGCACATTGCCTGTACAGGCCATGCCTTTGCGATAAGTGTGGGTGATAAATGACGCCGCCGCGAGGACGGATTGTGCGCCAGCATCGTGCCGGTGGGCAAAATGAGGTACTATCGCCAGCCACTCCTTCTTCGGGCCGCCTGATGTCCACCATTATCGATACCTTTGTCGCGCCGCCGTGCCGCGAACAGATCACCCTCTTGTATCAGGACGAACACCTGGTGCTGATCAATAAGCCCGCCGGGCTGCTGAGCCTGTCGGGCAAAGATCCGCGCAACCTCGACTCCGTGCATCACCGGCTGGTTCAGCGCTTTCCGGGCTGCACCCTGGTGCACCGCCTGGACTTCGGCACCTCCGGCCTGATGGTGATCGCCCGCAACAAGGGCATTAACGCCTTGCTGTGCCAACAGTTCAGCCAGCGCACGGTGGACAAGGTCTATACGGCGCTGCTGTGCGGCCACCTGGCGGAAGACGAGGGGATAGTGGAGGCGGCAATCGCCAAAGATCCGGCCCGTTTCCCGCGCATGGCGCTCTGCGCCCGCCACGGCAAACCGGCGCGTTCGCGCTATCGGGTCATAGACCGCCTGTATCAGGCGCGAGAAGGCGAGAGGGCGCTGGCGTTAACCCGGGTGACGCTCACCCCGGAGACCGGACGGACCCATCAGCTGCGTATTCACTGCCAGCTGCTGGGCTATCCGATCCTTGGCTGCGATCTGTACGGTGGCCGGGAGCTGCCCGGCACGGAATGCGCTCCGCGGCTGATGCTGCACGCCAGCGAACTGCGTTTTGTCCACCCCGTCAGCCATGAGCCGATGCATATCCAGCAGGCGAGCCCGTTTTGATCGCCCGCGGCGGGAAAGCCCGGGGTTACCACATCAGATCGTCGGGCACCTTAAAGTCGGCGTACGGATCGTCTTCATCCTGCTCATCCTGACTCAGGGCGCTGTGCAACACGATGCTGCTGGCGTCGCGCTGGGCAATTTTCTCAGCCACTACCGCCGGAATAATCGCATATTCACCTTCGGGCTTGTTATCCACCGCCAGGCGGGCAATCGCCAGACGGCCGTTAATCAGCTGGGTCTGGGTGGGCTTGTCGACCATGATTTTTTTGATCAGATTATTATCGGTAAAGTTAAAGCCGATATCGCCCCGGGCGACCGTAATGCGGTTCATCTCGATCAGCTGCTTCACCTGGGCTTTATACTCTTTCGCCAGCACCGCCTGCTTTTGCTGCTCGCTAAGCTGTTTATCACGCTCCAGCTGGGCTTTTTTATTTTCTTCCACCGCTTCCCGGGCCTCACGGGCCTGAACGCGGGATTTTTTCGCCGTCCTCTGGACTTTAGCCATTTTTTTGCTGCTGACCAGGCCGGCTTTGAGCATCTGCTCTTGTAAGGTGAGTTTTGTCATCTGCGTGTCTGAAACTGAGGAAACATCTGGCAAGTATACCTGCATTGGCAGAAACGACGCCAGACTCGCGATCGCGCTGGGCTGCTGTACCATGCCGCGCAGCGCGGCGGGGGATTACCCCCGGGGCTGAAGCTGATAAATCCAGGCGCTGATCTGCTGTCCATCGTCGGTGGTCACTTCCACCGGCACCCGATCGTACCCTTCCTCAAAGTCGTCCAGCATGGGCCAGTGCGCCGCCAGCCGATCGGACAGGAACAGATAGCCGTTGACCCGTGGGCCGTGAGCGTCGAGGACGATCCCCGGGAAATCGGCGGCTGCGCCCCAGCCGCGCGCGTAAAAGGTGCCGGTGACGTAGCCGGGACGCCACTCGCCCCCGATCGCCTCCAGAATATGCGCATTGCTGCGACCGGGACAGAGCGTCCCATAGACAAATAGTGGTTTCATTTTCTCTCTCTCGTTCGCCCTGACACCCGCCCACAGCGGAGCGGGAAACCAAAATACGGGGTAATGCAGCGCCTGGCAATGGCCGGGTGGGGGCGGGGCGCTCCTCCGGGTATCTGGCAGTTGCCGGGGGAGATTCTGGACTCAGCGCTACTGAGGGTATATCG
>NZ_JAGRQY010000038.1:0-58753 GCF_018223905.1 Klebsiella sp. 28 | reverse complement strand
GCCGCACTTGTCCAGCAGAGCGTCGGACCAGTCGCGCTTCGCCACGTCCAGCCACAGCGTCCCGGCGGCGTCCGACATATCGGAGACTTTCTTCCCGGTCATCCGGTAGCGCAGATAATCCTTGGGCAACAGCACCGTGGCGGTGCGCTGAAAGTGTTCCGGCTCATGACGGCGCACCCACAACAGCTTCGGCGCGGTAAAGCCCGGCATCGCCAGGTTGCCCGCCACCTGATGCAGCTCCGGCGCCATCGCCTCCAGCTCGGCGCACTCTGCGGCGCAGCGGGTGTCGTTCCAAAGAATGGCCGGACGGATCGCCTTCCCCTCTGCATCCAGCAACACCGCGCCGTGCATCTGCCCGGAGAGGCCAATCGCCTTAATAGCCGGCCAATGCTGCGCGCATTTTTCCCGTAGCGTGGCCATCAGGTACTCCGTCGCCTCCCACCATAGCTCCGGCGCTTGTTCTGACCAGTGCGGATGAGGCCGCTGAATACTCAGCGGCGCGCTATGGCTGGCGATAACCTCATGGTTCTCATCAATGACCAGCGCTTTGACTTCCGATGTGCCGAGATCGATACCCAGATACATAGCCACCTCTTAGTTAATCAGCGTGTAAACGGCGGCGACTTTCTCGCGCATCAGCGCCAGGAAATCCGCGTTGTTGGCGAGATCACCAAACAGGGCTTTATCACGGGCGAAGACAGCCACCGGATCCTGAGCCTCGAACATCTCATGCACCGCCTGCGCATCCAGGATGCCGTCCTGGTACTGATACGGCAGAGTTCCCTTGTGCCACTGCTCCATAAAGACGAAGAACAGCGCCGGCAGCATGGCGGTCGCTTCCGGGCGGACGCCGCGCTGGTAGCACTCCTGCAAGGTTGGCGCGATCATCGCCGGAATTTTCGAGAAACCGTCGGCGGCGACGCGCTGGTTGGTGTCCTGGATATAGGGGTTGGTAAAGCGTTTAAGCACCACATCCCGGTAGGTCGGCAGATCAATGCCGTTATCGCCGAGACACGGAATAACGTCCTCCGTAACGTAGCGGTCGGCAATGGCGTAGATAACATCGGTCAGCGTGCTTTCATGAATATACTGCTGGCCGATTAAGGTCCCCGCCCAGGCAATGCAGCTGTGCGACGAGTTCAAAATACGGATTTTCGCCTCTTCATACGGGATGACCGACTCCACCATCTCCACGCCGACCGCCTCCAGATTCGGGCGGGCATCGCGGAAGTTGTTCTCCACTACCCACTGGATAAAGGTCTCCCCCATCACCGGCGCTTTGTCATCAATTCCGGTTTGCGCTTTGATGCGGGCCGGCAGATCGGCCGCCGGACGCGGGGTGATGCGGTCCACCATGGTGTTCGGACAGGTGGTATTGGCCGCCATCCAGTCAATCACCGCCTGTTTGCCGGTGAGCTGCAGGAACTCGACCATGCCGTCGTGGAAACGCTCGCCGTTATGACGCACGTTATCGCAGTTGAGCAGGGTCAGCGGCCCGGCGTTGTCGGCCATGCGCTTTTCCAGGATCCGCGCGAGGGTGCCGTAAATGGTTTTGCACTCGCCTTGCAGGTCGGCCTGCAGATCGGGGTTGCTGGTTTCCAGCCGATGGCGAGTGTTCAGGTAGTACCCCCCTTCCGTCACGGTAAAGGCGATAACTTTGGTCTGCGGGTTTGCCCCTTCGTTAATCAGCGGCTGTAGCCCGGCCTGCCACGGCAGCAGTTTCTGGATTGAGGTGATCTCTTCATATTCGCGCTCCCCTTCCGGGCTGACGGTCTCGAGGACGTAACGTCCTCCCTGCGCCGCCAGCGCCTGGACCACCTGCTCGGCGTCGTTGCGAATATTCCCCGCCGCGATGCGCCAGCGATTATCCCCGGAAGCAATCAGACGATGCAGATACCACGCCTGATGCGCGCGATGAAAAGAACCCAGACCGATATGAAGCCATGTGAATTGATTGTTCATGTTCTGCTCTCCTTGAGTTGATGGCGCCACTGTAATTGATCATTTGACCGAAATAAGAGCCATGGATCACAAAAGAGCAATTACCCAATTAAATTACAAATGACCAGTAAAGAGCAAAAGCTTGCCAGTTATGCCAACCACGGCGAGAATGCGGGTATTCGCCGGGCCAATTGCGTGCCCTGGCCAGCAACTTAGGGCGGGAAACCATGAGTAAAGAAGACGATATCCGGTTGGATCAGAAGGTGCGTGCCGCATGGATGTACTACATCGCCGGCCAGAATCAGAGCGAGATTGCCAGCCAGCTGGGCACCTCCAGACCGGTGGTGCAACGGCTGATCGCCGCCGCGAAAGAAGAAGGGATTGTGTCGATTAATCTGCACCATCCGGT
This sequence comes from Klebsiella sp. 28, assembly GCF_018223905.1. Taxonomy (NCBI): domain Bacteria; kingdom Pseudomonadati; phylum Pseudomonadota; class Gammaproteobacteria; order Enterobacterales; family Enterobacteriaceae; genus Klebsiella; species Klebsiella sp. 28. Next base: position 56,403 of record NZ_JAGRQY010000038.1, on the reverse strand, counting down.
AGCGAACTGCCTCGATTATGCGCAGTTGCTGCAGGAAAAATACCGCTTGATCGAGTGCAATGTGGTCCCCGCCTTTAGCGAAGAAAGTACCCTCGACAGCGTGTCGTTTGGCTGCTATCAGCTGATGGCTCGCTATCTGCAGGATGATAAAGAGAAAATCATCGGTCTGGGCTCGGGCCTGACCCTGAAAAAAGCGCTGCAGCGCATCGATTTTGACAGCCTGAATACCCGCTGCGTGGCGCTGATCAGCGCCATGAACGCCGACGGGCAGTGCAATTATTACGATGACGTGCCCCTGCTGCTGACCCGCAAAATTAAGGCCAAGTACTATCAGTGGCCGGCGCCGCGCTACGCCCAAAGCGCGGATGAGTATGAAATGTGGTGCACCAATCGCCTATTCCGCAGCGTCTCCGGCGTCGCCCGCGAGGCGGACGTGATTTTTGTCGGCATTGGTCCGCTGGGCACGCAAAGTCCGATCTTTAAAGACGGCTTTATCAATCAGGCGCAGATGGATGAGCTGACCGCCCGCGGCGGCATCGGGGAGATCCTCGGGCGGTTTATTGATGCGCAAGGCGACGTGGTAGACAGCGAGATCAACCGCATGATCACCAGCTATGATATCCGCCAGAGCCACTGCCCGCGGATTGCCGCTGCCTGTGGAGAACATAAACGACCGGCGATCCTGGCCGCCCTTAAAGGCGGCTGGATTAATGGCCTGGTGACCGATGAGCATACCGCCCGTTGGCTGCTGACGCGGTAACGTCGAACAGCCAGACAGCGACTCAGCTGCTGCTCATCAGTCGCGGGGGAATTTCAATCCGCTGCTGGCTGGCTTCGCCGGCGTCAATAATCGAAAAAACAGCGTCCAGCATCGCCGGCACGTCCTGCTGCACCATGTCGATATCGTGCCCCAGCAGGTAGACAAAAGGATCCCAGTCGAAGCAGCCCATCGGCGGCTGCTCGCTGCCGGTTAGCCCCACCTGCGACAGCCAGCGCACAACCCCTTCCAGGGATATCGTCGAGTTAACAAATATCCCCTGCAACAACGTCTTCGCGCTGCCAAACCGCTCCTGCAGGCAGTCCTCAACGTGGCCTTTCGAATAGCCGGGAGCCAGAATATTCTCCTGCGGCACGCTAAGCCCCAGCTCGCGATGCGCATCGTGGAAGCCGCGTAAACGCTCGCTGGTGTTATGGTCGCTGCTGCGCCCGCCGATAAAGGTCAGCGGCGCCAGCTCTCCGCGGCGGCGGGCGCTATTAGCCAGGATCTTATGAGTCAGCGCTTTCGCGCCGCCGTAGTTATCCGAAATCACCGACGGCGAAAGAGAGCCCGGCAGGTCGAGATTGACCGTTGGCACGCCCGCCTGCTGGCATAGCGCGGAAATTTTATCCGGATTGGTCGCCCCGGTCGCGACCACCCAGTCAACCTGCCAGGAGAGCATCGCCTTTACCGCTTCGATCTCCAGTTCCGGACGCCGGCGCGTACAGGTGATAATCGGCAGCAGGCCGCGCTCGCGGGCCATCTCCTCAAAGCGTTCGGCGATGGAACCGAAGTAGCGGTTATCATATTTGGGGATAATCATACCGATGACGTGTGATTTTTTACTGCGCAGCATGCTGGCCTGACGGTTAATCGCATAGCCCTGCTCCTCGGCAATCCGCGTCACCTTTTCCGCAAGCTTGGCGCTGATGCGGCGCTTTTTCCAGTTACCGTTGAGGATAGCGCTCACCGCGCTCGCCGAAACGCCGGAAAGTTCCGCCAGGTCGTAAATCGTTATCTTCTTCATTTTTCCAACTTGCGTCACAAAATCATGTCGCTGTTAATTTCCCCACTTGCTCAATCGATGAAGCGAGAGCAACATAGCTTCATCGATTGAGCATCCTTTTCACGCCAGGAAGTACGCGCGCATACCGCCTCAACATGCCAGCAAGCCTGAATTAAGATGCTGATATTCAATATGTTACCAGTTTTAGTCTATCACCTCGAACGTGATGCCCTCGCGTTCGATAGTTTTAACCAGACACGGCAAAGGATTATAAAATGAACCACTCTGTCTCCTCTATGAATACTTCCCTCAGCGGTAAAGTCGCCGCGATCACCGGCGCGGCGTCCGGTATCGGCCTCGAGTGCGCGAGGACCCTGCTGGGGGCTGGCGCAAAAGTAGTGCTAATCGACCGCGAAGGCGAAAAGCTCAACAAACTGGTCGCCGAACTTGGCGAAAACGCCTTCGCCCTGCAGGTCGACCTGATGCAGGCGGACCAGGTCGATAACCTACTGCAGGGCATTTTGCAGCTTACCGGGCGTCTCGATATCTTCCACGCCAACGCCGGCGCCTATATCGGCGGGCCGGTGGCCGAGGGCGACCCGGACGTCTGGGACCGCGTGCTGCACCTCAATATCAACGCCGCCTTCCGCTGCGTGCGCAGCGTCCTGCCGCATCTGATCGCGCAAAAATCCGGGGATATTATCTTCACCAGCTCGATCGCGGGCGTGGTGCCGGTGATCTGGGAGCCTGTCTATACCGCGTCGAAATTCGCGGTACAGGCATTTGTGCACACCACTCGTCGCCAGGTGGCGCAGTATGGCGTGCGCGTCGGCGCCGTACTGCCGGGCCCGGTGGTTACCGCTCTGCTGGACGACTGGCCAAAAGCCAAAATGGACGAAGCGCTGGCCAACGGCAGCCTGATGCAGCCGATTGAAGTGGCGGAGTCGGTGCTGTTTATGGTGACGCGTTCGAAAAACGTCACCGTGCGCGACATTGTGATCCTGCCGAACAGCGTGGATCTCTGACCCTGGCCAGCCTGTGAGAGGATGTGATGCAAAACGATACGCAAAACATTATTGGCGTGGATGTCGGTTCGGGCAGCGTGCGCGCCGGGGTATTCAATCTGCGGGGCGAGCTCCTCGCCCACGCGACCCGGGAAATAACCCTGTTTCGCAGCGCCGGAAACAAGGTCGAGCAGTCGAGCCGTGAGATCTGGCAGGCGGTGTGCTACTGCATTAAAACGGCGGTGGCCAGCGCCGGCGTTTCGCCGTCGTCGATAGCCGGGATCGGCTTCGATGCCACCTGCTCGCTGGTGGTGATTGGCGATAACGATGCGCCGCTGGCGGTCGGGCCTTCGGGCGATGCGGACCGCAACATTATTGTCTGGATGGATCATCGCGCCACCGGGCAGGCGGAAAAGATCAATGCCACGGGCCACCCGGTACTGCGGTACGTTGGCGGCAAAATCTCGCCGGAGATGCAAACGCCGAAAATTTTGTGGCTGAAGGAGAATCGCCCGCACATCTATCAGCAGGCGCGCCACTTCTTCGACCTCGCCGATTACCTCACCTGGCGCTCAACCGGCGATGAAGCCCGCTCGGTCTGCACGGTGACCTGTAAATGGACCTATCTGGCGCATGAACAACGCTGGGATGCCGGTTACTTCCGCCAGATTGGCCTCGCAGAGCTGGCGGATGAAGATTTTGTCCGCATCGGCCAGCGGATTGTCGATCCAGGCACCCCCTGCGGCGAGGGCCTTTGCGCCACGGCGGCAGAGGAGATGGGCCTGCCGATCGGCACGCCGGTGGCGGTGGGGATGATTGACGCCCACGCGGGCGGCATCGGTACCGTCGGCGTGCTTAACGGCGCGGTCAACAATATGGCCTATGTCTTCGGCACTTCTTCCTGCACCATGACCACCACTCAGGAAGCGGTATTCGTCCCGGGCGTCTGGGGCCCTTACTATTCGGCGATGGTGCCGGGCTACTGGCTAAGTGAAGGCGGGCAAAGCGCCGCCGGCGCGGCTATCGACCAGCTGCTGAGCTTCCATCCGGCGGCGGCGGAAGCGCGCGAGCAAGCGAAAGCCGCAGGCGTCCCTCTACCGGTCTGGCTGGCGGATCGCGTTCTGACGCAAGTTGCTTCGCCTTCTGAAGCGGTAACGCTGGCCGCCGGTCTGCACGTCGTTCCGGAGTTTCTCGGTAATCGCGCGCCGCTTGCCGATCCCCACGCGAAAGCGCTGATTGCCGGGCTGGGGATGGAGCGGGACCTGGATAACCTGACCGCGCTGTACGTTGCCGGCTTATGCGGGATTGGCTATGGTCTGCGACAGATCATTGACGCCCAGCGCGCCTGCGGAATTGAGAGTGAAAATATCGTCATCAGCGGCGGAGCCGGGCAGCATCCGCTGGTGCGTCAGCTGTTGGCCGACGCCTGCGGCGTTAGCATCGTGAGCACCGCCAGCCGCGAGCCGGTGCTGTTAGGTTCCGCCATCCTCGGCGCGGTGGCGGGCAGAGTCGCGGCTTCGCTGCCGGATGCCATGAAGCAGTTTACTCAGGTGGATGCCACCTATCACAGCGAGACGGCGTTTAGCCCGCTTCATCAGCGCAGGTATGCGGCCTATAAGGCGCTACAACAGGCCGGCAGGCTGATTCGCGAATAACATACCTCCTTATTTTATAACAATAATGCTCCGCTGCTGTGCAGCGGAGACACTCATCTGCACTCTGAAATCGAGGTCAACATGTCCGTTAATAACAAACAGTGGTACGGTCTACCGCTCAACCTCATCTGGGGATATGTCGCCATCGCCGTGTTTATGACCGGCGACGGCTTTGAGCTGGCTTTTCTGTCGCACTACATCAAAGCACTCGGATTCACCCCGGCGCAGGCTTCCTTTGCCTTTACTCTCTACGGTCTGGCTGCCGCCCTGTCGGCGTGGGTCTCCGGCGTGGTGGCGGAAATCATTACCCCACGTAAAGCCATGCTGATTGGCTTCGTGCTGTGGTGTGTATTCCACGTACTGTTCCTCGTCTTCGGCCTCGGTCGCGCCAACTATGCGCTGATCCTGCTGTTTTATGGCATCCGCGGCCTGGCCTACCCGCTGTTCCTCTACTCCTTTATCGTCGCCATTATCCACAACGTCCGCAGCGACAGTTCCAGCTCCGCGCTGGGCTGGTTCTGGGCGGTCTACTCGGTGGGTATCGGCGTGTTCGGCAGCTATATTCCGAGCTTTACCATTCCCCACATTGGCGAAATGGGCACCCTGTGGCTGGCGCTGCTCTTTTGCGCCACCGGCGGCATTATTGCGCTGGTGTCGATGCGTCATACCGAAACGCCGCGCCATATGCAGAACCTGACCACTCGTGAAAAATTCGCCGAACTGGGGCGCGCCGCGACGCTGCTCTATACCAACCGCAGCATTCTGTTCTCGAGCATTGTGCGCATTATCAACACCCTGTCGCTGTTTGGTTTTGCGGTGATCATGCCGATGATGTTTGTTGATGAGCTGGGATTTACCACCTCGGAATGGCTGCAGGTATGGGCGGCATTCTTCTTCACCACGATCTTTTCGAACGTTTTCTGGGGGATTGTGGCGGAGAAAATGGGCTGGATGAAGGTTATCCGCTGGTTCGGCTGCATCGGGATGGCGCTTTCCAGCCTGGCGTTCTATTACCTACCCCAGCACTTCGGCCATAATTTTGCCATGGCGCTGGTACCGGCTATTGCCCTGGGGATTTTTGTCGCCGCGTTTGTGCCGATGGCGGCGGTGTTCCCGGCGCTGGAGCCGAACCATAAAGGCGCGGCGATTTCGGTCTATAACCTGTCAGCCGGGCTGTCGAACTTTCTGGCGCCGGCGATTGCCGTGGTACTGCTGCCCTATTTCAGCACTATCGGCGTGGTAATAGCCTATACCGCCTTATATATTCTGGCCTTCTTCCTGTGCCCGTTAATCCGCGTTGAACAGCCTGGCTTTACCAGCGATCAGCATGCGAAACCGTTTACCGCCAACGCGGCAGAGTCTTAATAAACCGCATCTGGTACAAACAATGCGCAATCCGGGCGGTGCCGCCCGGATTTTTGCCTTATGCGATAGTCACTTTGCCATCCAGATAAACATCCTGCACGGCATTGATCAGCTTCACGCCGTCGGCCATCGATTTCTTAAACGCTTTGCGGCCCAGGATCAGCCCCATGCCGCCGGCGCGTTTATTGATCACCGCCGTGCGCACCGCGTCGGCAAGGTCGGTCTCCCCGCCCGCCGCGCCGCCGGAGTTGATCAGCCCGGCGCGGCCCATATAGCAGTTGGCCAGCTGGTAGCGCACCAGATCGATGGGGTTATCGCTGGTCAGTTTGCTGTATACCCGATCGTCGGTATAGCCGAAGTTAACCGCTTTGTAGCCGCCGTTATTCTCCGCCATCTTTTGCTTAACGATATCGGCGCCGATGGTGGCCGCCAGGTGGTTGGCCTGACCGGTCAGGTCAGCGGAAACATGATAGTCGACGCCGTCTTTCTTGAACGCCGAATTGCGCAGATAGGCCCACAGCACGGTGACCAGGCCCAGCTCATGGGCCCGCTCAAAGGCGGCGGAAATCTCTTCTATCTGACGACGCGATTGTTCTGAGCCGAAATAGATCGTCGCTCCCACGGCCACCGCCCCCATATTGAACGCCTGCTCAACGCTGGCGTAGAGGGTCTGGTCGTATTCGGTGGGGTAGCTCAGCGTTTCGTTATGGTTGAGCTTCACCAGGAAAGGGATGCGATGCGCGTAGCGGCGCGACACCGAGGCCAGCACGCCGTAGGTCGACGCCACGCAGTTACAGCCGGCTTCGATCGCCAGCTCGACGATATTTTTCGGATCAAAGTACAGCGGGTTGGCGGCAAAGGAGGCGCCCGCCGAGTGCTCCACGCCCTGGTCAACCGGCAGAATGGAAAGGTAGCCGGTTCCCCCCAGGCGTCCGGTATTGTACAGGGTCTGCATATTGCGTAGCACCGCCGGTGGTCGGTTGTTATCCACCATCACCCGATCAACATAATCTGCGCCAGGCAGATACAGCTGGTCGGACGGAATGGTTATACAACGGTGCTGCAACAGGCTCTCGGCATCTTTGCCCAGCAACTGCGTAATATCAGTCATAGCAATCTCCCGTAAGGCCGGCCGAAGCCGGCATGCATTATCCCAACCCAATTTTTTTGGGCAGGTTAAGCCTGGTACCGACTTAGCCTATTTTCCAGCCGGGGGGCCATTTTTTCAGGAGATTCTGCTGTCCCGTTGCGCTGCCATTTACCACCAGGCGTGGAAATGGTGCACCGGCCCGATGCCGTGGCCCACTTCCAGAGAGTCGGCCTGCGCCAGGGCCGCCGACAGCCAGGCCTTCGCCTCGGCGACGGTGGCCGCCCAGTCCGCGTGACGCGGGCGCAGCGCCGCCAGCGCGGCGGAGAGCGTACAGCCGGTGCCGTGGGTATTTTTGGTCTGCACTCGCGGCGCGGTGAACCGCTGTTCCCCTTCGCGGGTGAAGAGCCAGTCCGGGCTTTCGGCATCGTCGAGATGGCCGCCCTTCATCAATACCGCGCCGCAGCCCAGCGCCAGCAGCGCCCGTCCCTGCTCCAGCATTTCTCGTTCGTTACGCGCATGGGGGGCATCGAGTAGCGCGGCCGCTTCCGGCAGGTTCGGGGTGATCAATGACACCTGCGGCAACAATCGTTGACGCAGGGTCTCCACCGCCGAAGCCGACAGCAGCGGATCGCCGCTTTTCGCCAGCATGACGGTATCCAGCACCACGTTGGCCACCCGGTAGCGCGCCAGCCGCTCGGCCACGGCTTCCACAATATCGGTCTCCGCCAGCATGCCGATTTTGGTGGTATCGATACGCACATCGCTGAACACCGAGTCGAGCTGCGCGGCCACAAAATCCGGTTCGATGCGATAGACCGACTGTACGCCGCGGGTATTCTGCGCCACCAGGGCGGTGATCGCCGAGCAGCCATAGGCCCCCAGCGCGGAGAAGGTTTTCAGATCGGCCTGGATACCGGCCCCGCCGCTGGGATCGGTGCCGGCGATGGTCAGGGCGTTGATGCGTTTCATCCCTGCACCTCCTGATACAGCGCGTCGAGAAACGCCGGAATAAAGCTGCCTGGGCCTCCCTGACGGGCGGCGATCTCCCCGGCCTGCTTCATCAGCCCGCAGGCGGCGGCCACGTTTTCCAGCCGGTCTCCCGGCAGCGCCGCGCTCGCCGCCACCACCGCCGACAGCGCGCAGCCGGTGCCCACCACCCGGGTCATCAGCGGATTGCCCCCCGCCACGCTGAGCACCCGCTCGCCGTCGGTGACGTAATCCACCTCGCCAGTGACCGCCACCACGGTAGCCAGCCGACGAGCCAGCGCCTGGGCCGCCGGCAGCGCCGCGGCGGCCGTATCGGTGGTATCCACCCCGCGCCCGCCGGCGCTCATCCCGGCCAGCGCCAGAATTTCAGAGGCATTGCCGCGAATGGCCGCCGGCTGGAGGACCAGCAGCTCATGACAAAAGGCCGTGCGCACGGTCAGGGCGCCGACCGCCACCGGATCCAGCGTCCAGGGCCTGCCGGCCTGCCGGGCGTGCTCCACCGCGGCGCGCATCGCCACGGCGCGATCTTCGGTCAGGGTACCGACGTTAATTAACAGCGCATCGGCGATAGCGGCAAACTGCGCCGCTTCGCGGGGATCGATCACCATCGCCGGCGAGGCGCCGACGGCCAGCAGAACATTGGCGGTAAAGGTCTGCACCACGTCATTGGTCATGCAGTGCACAAGGGGGGAATGGGCGCGCAGCAGATGGCGCAGGTGCGCGACAGGCGCGGGATTCAACAGCTCAGGCATAGTTTGCTCCCGCCAGACGAGGTAGAAGCAATGACCCTGCGGTCTCTGACTTCCCTACGCTGGCATTATCCAGATCAGGTGGTACGGGTATTTCTCAGCCTTCAACGAAGAAGGGCACCCCGAGTCAAAATAGTGAAATTGTTAAGCGTTGTGGAATTTACCGCAACTCACCGGTTCATACAACAAGCCTTTAGCCCTGGATACGACACCATCGCGGCCATCATGCTCATCAGGCGACCGGACGGGATTGCATTCCGCTGCTGGCGGGCGGAAAATAATGACATCATGCGCTATTTAGCCTACCGAGGATATACGCCATGGCCGTTTATCACCATGCGCTGGTACTGATTAACAGCAGTCAGGACGGCGTCCCGCTGCTCCAGCATGCCGCCAGAATGGCAGAAGAGAACGGCATGCGCATCACCATCGCCCACATTAGCACCGATTACCGGGCGCTGAACTATGTTTCCGACAGCCTGCGCGACGATCAGGTCTCGCAGGAGGTGATCCAGGCCAAAGCCCTACTCAACGAGCTGGCCTGCACCGTCTCCCTGCCGGTGGATACCCTCTCGCTGGTGACCACCCGCCGGTTTGAAGACGTGGAAACCTGCGTTCGGCAGCGGCAGATCGATTTAATTATTGCCGGGCACCATAACCGGCTGCTGGGCGTCCTCTCCTCACACTCGCTGGAGTACATCAACCACTTAACCGTAGACGTGCTGATCAAGCACCTGCCCTAGCGCAAGGCGGCCTGCAGCAGGGAAAAACAGTCTTCAATAAGCGGGGGCAGCGCCTGCGGGCCGCGCATCAGGGCCACCGTACGGGTCAGCGCCGGCTGCTGCAACTGGGCGACCCTGAGCGCCGGGTCCTGCAGATGGGTGGTGTACAGCGCCGGCAGAATCGCCACCGCTAAGCGCGAGCGCACCAGACCATACAGGGTTTCGATATAGTCCACCTGGTAGCGGGTGGTCAGCGTCAGGCGATGGCTCTCCACTAATGCCGCCACCAACCGCTGGATATTGCCCTTCGAGAACACAGCAATATCCCGCCCCACCAGCTGCTTCCACGGCAAGTGCGCCTGCGCGGCCAGCGGATCGTCGCGGTGCAGCACCGCCACGAAGGGATCTTCGCGCAGCGGATAGACCAGCAGTTCTGCGGGCAATGAGCTGTCGATCGCCCCGATGCCGAAATCAATCTCGCCGCGCTGCAGCGCCTGGATAAGCGCATCGTTGGTCTGATCGTGAAATTCAATGCGCAGACGCGGAAAGGCCTCAGCCAGGGTCTGCGGCAGCAGCGGAAACAGCAGCGAACTGACCGACGGCACCAGACCGATACGCACCGTCCCGTCGCCGCCCGCCTCGACAATCTGCTGCATATCGGAAAAGGCCGCCTGCGCCACGCTGAGGATCCGCTGGGCGTGGGGTAAAATCGCCGCCCCCAGTTCAGTCAGAGTGACCGTCGCAGCGGTACGGTTGACCAGCTTACCGCCGAGTACCGTTTCAATCTGCCGCAGGGCGCTGCTCAGCGCCGGCTGGCTAATCGCCAGCCGACTGGCGGTATCGGTAAAATGGCGCAGCTGGGCCAGGGTGACGAAATACTGAAGCTGTTTAAGAGAGAGCGCGGGCAGCCGCTGCCAGGGTTCGTTCATCATCGGGTTCGCTACGGTGGTCCTGCACAATAACCCGAGCTTATCGGGTGATAAATTTATTCATCTGGGCAAACGTTTGCTGTGCCCCTAGAGTATCCGCATTATCCTTGTGCCGGAGTGGTTATGTCCAGCAATGCTCAAGTCCGCCGTCGCGCCGTGCAGGCCGCGCGCGGTGAATCCCCGTTTGATCTGCTGCTGATCGATGCGCAGATCGTCGATATGGCCACGGGCGAAATTCGCCCCGCTGACGTCGGTATCGTCGGCGAGATGATCGCCAGCGTCCATCCGCGCGGCAGTCGCGAAGACGCCCATGAAGTGCGTTCCCTGGCCGGTGGCTACCTGTCCCCCGGCCTTATGGACACCCACGTGCATCTCGAAAGCTCACACCTGCCGCCGGAGCGCTATGCGGAAATCGTCCTCACCCAGGGCACCACCGCGGTGTTCTGGGATCCGCATGAGCTGGCCAACGTCCTCGGCGTCGCTGGCGTGCGCTATGCGGTGGACGCCAGCCGCCATCTGCCGCTGCAGGTGATGGTCGCCGCCCCGTCCAGCGTCCCCTCCACGCCGGGTCTCGAAATGTCCGGCGCTGATTTTGCCGGCGCGGAGATGGAGACCATGCTCGGCTGGCCGGAAGTGCGCGGCGTGGCGGAGGTGATGGATATGCACGGCGTGCTGCACGGTAGCGAGCGGATGCAGGAGATTGTCCAGGCCGGTCTCAACAGCGGCAAACTGATTGAAGGCCACGCCCGCGGCCTGAGCGGCGCTGACCTGCAGGCCTACCTCGCCGCCGGCGTCACCTCCGATCATGAACTGACCTCGGCGGACGACGCGCTGGAAAAACTGCGCGCCGGGCTGACGATCGAGATCCGCGGCTCGCACCCCTATCTGCTGCCGGATATCGTCGCGGCGTTAAAAACGCTGCCGCACCTCTCCTCGCAGATCACCGTCTGCACCGATGACGTGCCGCCGGATATGCTGCTGGAGAAAGGCGGCATCATCGCCCTGCTTAATCTGCTGATCGAGCACGGTTTACCGGCGGTCGATGCGCTGCGATTCGCCACCCTCAACGCCGCTATTCGCCTGCAGCGCCACGATCTTGGGCTGATTGCCGCCGGGCGGCGCGCCGATCTGGTGGTGTTTGATTCCCTGGAGAAACTGGTGGCCCGCGAAGTCTACGTAGGCGGTAAGCTGCTGGCCCGCGCGGGCAACCTGCTGACACCGATCGCGCCCGCCGCGGGCGTCACGCCGCCGCGCGATACTTTGCAGATCGCCCCCCTCCGCGCCGATGACTTTATTCTGCGCGTCCAGGGCATTCGTCACGGCATCGCCCGCCTGCGCCATATCCGCGGCGCGCGCTTCACCCAGTGGGGCGAAGTGGAAGTGCAGGTTCGTGACGGGATAGTCCAGCTGCCCGCCGGCTTCAGTCTGATCTGGGTCAAGCACCGCCACGGCCGCCATCAGGCGACGCCGCAAATCGCCCTGCTTGAAGGCTGGGGTGAGCTGCGCGGCGCCATCGCCACCAGCTACTCCCACGACTCGCATAATCTGGTGGTGCTCGGGCGCGACGCTAATGATATGGCGCTGGCGGCCAACCAGCTTATCGCCTCCGGCGGCGGGATGGCGCTGGCGCAACAGGGCGAGATCCTCGCCCATGTGGCGATGCCGATTGCCGGCATGCTGTCGGATCTCCCGGCCGCGGAACTGGCGCGTCAGTTCCGCGAGCTGCGCGATCTGAGCAGCCAAGTCGCCGACTGGGAGCCGCCGTACCGGGTCTTCAAAGCCATTGAAGGCACCTGCCTTGCCTGTAACGCCGGGCCGCATTTAACCGATTTGGGTCTGACCGACGGCGGCAGCCGCCAGATAGTCGACCCGTTGATAGCCTGCCGGGAGATCCCGGAGCCAACCGATCACAACAATAATCCTCAGGGAGCCTGAGCATGGCCGATAACACACTTCACTCTTCCGCCCGCGCTAACTGGCTGGAGCGCCGCTTTGCGCTGCGCTCGCGCGGCGGCACGCTACGCACCGAATGCCTGGCCGGGATCACCGGCTTTCTCGCCGCCGCCTATTTACTGGTGGTTATCCCGGGGCTGCTGGCGATCGGCGGGATGGATAAAGGCGCCGCCACCACCGGCACCATTCTGGTCTTCGTCGTCGGCTCGCTGCTGATGGCGTTTTATGCCAACCTGCCGTTTATCGTCGGCCCGGGCATTGGCGGCTCGGTGCTGGTGGGGGTGACGCTGGCCGGTAGCGAAGGGATTGGCTGGCAGACTGGCCTCGGAATTGCCTGCTGGTCGGGGATCCTCTTCTTCCTGCTGACCCGCTTTGGCCTGCGCGAAGTGGTCACCCGCTCGGTGCCGCAGTCGATCAAGCTGGGATTGACGGCCTCCATCGGCCTGTTTGTCGCCGTGCTCGGTTTTCGCAATGCCGGGCTGGTGCTGGCCAATGCGAAAACCAACGCGCTGATGCTCGGTGACTTTCTCGCCCCCGGCGCGCTGGTGGCGCTGTGCGGCCTGTTCCTGGCGATAGCCCTGCAGGCGCGTAAGGTTCCGGGCGCCATTTTGTGGGCCATTCTGTGCGCTACCCTGGTGGGTATCCCGTTCGGCGTGACTAAACTGCCGACGCATTTTATCGATGCCCCCCACTCGCTGGCGCCGGTGCTGGGACAGGTTGACCTGCTGGGGGCGTTAAACATCGCCTTCCTGCCGTTCCTGTTCGTCTTTTTCGCATCTGAGTTTTTCTCCACCATGGGGACAACGCTGGCGGTGGGCGGCGAGGCGGGTCTGCTGGATGAAGAAGGCAACATGCCGCAGATTAATCGCCCGTTCATGGTCGATTCGATTGCCGCCGCGCTCGGCCCGTGGGTGGGCATTCCGGCGGCGACGGCGCTGATTGAATCTTCGGCGGCAGCGGAAGCGGGCGGCAAAACCGGCCTCACCGCCCTGTCGGCGGCGGTAATGTTCCTGCTGATGCTGCTGTTCACGCCGGTGGCGTTAATGATCCCGAAAGAAGCCACCGCCCCGGCGCTGATCCTGATTGGCCTGAACATGTTCAGTGGCCTGCGCAAAGTGGATCTTTCCAACTTCACCGACGGGCTGCCGGTGCTGATGATGGTGATGATCACCCTTATCGCCAACAGCTTTGGCACCGGGATTGCCGGCGGGCTGCTGTTTTACATTGTGATCAAGGCTATCGCCGGTAAGTGGCGGGAGATCCCGATTGGCCTGTGGGTATTGGCCGTCCCGCTGGTGTATTACTTCGCGACCTTAGTCAGGCATTAAGCCCTTCACAATGTGATTTCACCTCTTCATATAACAAACGCACCGCGGCAGAGAGCTGTTTGCGGTGCGGACAAATCAGATTCAACGGCACCACATCCCCCTGATAACGCGGCAGCAGGCGCCGCAGGCGCCCCGCCCGCAGATCGTCGCTGACGTCGAGCATCGATTTATAGGCAATGCCCTCCCCGGCGATCGCCAGCCGACGGATCACCTCGGCGTCGTCGCTCATCACCGTGCCGGAAACCTTCTGCTGCTGAACCACGCCGTCGAGGCTCAGCGACCAGCGGTCGAACGGACGGCCGCGCAAAATGTAGATCAACGCATTGTGCTGGCTGAGTTCCTCGAGGGTCTGCGGTTCGCCATGGCGGGCGATCCACTCAGGCGAGGCCACCAGCACCCGACGATTTTCCGGCGCCACCGGCAGCGAGATAAACGAAGCATCGTCGTTATTGCCATAGCGAAACGCAACGTCCACCGGATCTTTAAACACGTCGGTCAGTTGATCGGAAAAGAGCAGCCGCAGGCGCAGCGCCGGGTGGCGTTGGCGGAAATCGCGGAACAGGGTCAGGAGCAGGTTACGCCCGAGGTCCGACGGCACGGCAATCTGCAACATGCCGCGAACTTCATCGTCCGGGGTCTGGATCTTCTGCAGACCGGCCTCGAGGGTATCGAGCATCTGGGTGGCGTAGGGCAGCCAGGTCTCCCCCTCCGGCGTCAGGCGCAGGCTGCGGGTCGAACGGGCAAACAGGCGAATATTGAGGATCGTCTCCAGACGCTTAATCGCCGCGCTGACCTGCGCCGGCTGCTGCCCGGCCTCGCGCGCCGCGTCGCTAAAACTGCCCAGCGCCGCGGCGCGGACAAATAAGGTCAGATCTTCCAGCCTGAACATGCCGATTCTCCCCTGCTTCAGATTGCTCCCAAAATACGCATCACCGTCGCTGCAACGCAAGCGGCACAAGACTTGCGCCGCGTTTTGCTTACACTTTTTAAAAATCCAGTGCTTGCCATTTCAGCAACGCATCAGGAATGATACGAGGCTGCTATTTTGAGTCCAGGTAATATTGAGGAAACTATGCGTAAAACAAAAATGATGCTTCTGGGCGTACTTCTTGCCACCGCTGGCGCCAGCTGGACGGCTACTGCCGCAGGGATCGATCAGTATGCGCTGAAAGAGTTCACCGCCGATTTCACCCAGTTTCACATCGGCGACACCGTTCCGGCGATGTACCTCACCCCGGAATACAACATTAAACAGTGGCAGCAGCGTAACCTGCCTGCGCCGGACGCCGGCAGCCACTGGACCTATATGGGCGGTAACTACGTGCTGATCACCGATACCGAAGGCAAAATCCTCAAAGTGTATGATGGCGAGATCTTCTATCATCGTTGATCCGCGCAATCTCCACGTCCGCCCCGGCGAGCCAGCGGACTCTCCGGCGCTGCGCCAGATCTTCCTGCGGGCGCGCAGTTTATCGTGGACCTGGCTTCCCGCCGCGGCGTGGCGGCTGGAGGATTTCGATGCCGCCACCGCGGATGAACAGCTGTGGGTCGCGGAATGCGACGGCCAGCCGGTGGGCTTTGCCGCCGTATGGACCGCCGATAATTTCCTTCACCATCTGTTTGTCGACCCCGACTGGCAAGGCAAACATATCGGCAGCGCGCTGCTGGCGCAGGTCGAACGGACCTTTACCGCTAGCGGAACGCTGAAGTGCCTGATGGAAAATAAAAACGCCCTGCGCTTCTACCAGCGTCATGGCTGGACCATCGAAGCACAGGGCGCGTCGCCCGAGGGCAGATACTGGCTAATGCGCTCGCCGCGGCCTTAAACGGCGCGGAAGGCAATCTCACCCGGGATCACTTCTCCCTGCCAGTACATCTGGGCCGCCACCCGGCCCGCCAGCTGGCGGTAGATGTCGGTAAATTCGCTGTCCGGACGCGCCACCACCGTCGGCGTGCCGTTATCCAGATCTTCCCGCAGCGTAATATGCAGTGGCAGCTGGCCCAGCAGCTGGGTGTGGTATTTCTCGGCCAGTTTTTGCGCGCCGCCGGTGCCGAAGATAGGCTCGTGGTGCCCGCAGTTGCTGCAGATATGCATGCTCATGTTTTCCACGATCCCCAGCACCGGCACTTCCACTTTCTCGAACATCACGATGCCTTTTTTGGCGTCGATCAGCGCGATGTCCTGCGGCGTAGTGACCACCACCGCGCCGGTCACCGGGATGTTCTGCGCCAGGGTCAGCTGGATGTCGCCGGTGCCCGGCGGCATATCCAGCACCAGGTAATCAAGATCCGGCCACAGGGTCTCCTGCAGCATCTGCATCAGCGCCTTGCTGGCCATCGGCCCACGCCAGACCATGGCGTTGTCGTCGGTCACCAGGTAGCCGATGGAGTTGGTTGCCAGACCATATTTCATGATCGGCGCCATATGGGTGCCGTCCGGCGAGGTCGGGCGGCTGTCTTCCGCACCCAGCATGGTCGGAATCGACGGACCATAGATATCGGCATCCAGAATGCCCACCTTCGCCCCTTCCGCCGCCAGGGCCAGCGCCAGGTTTACGGCAGTAGAAGATTTACCGACGCCGCCTTTTCCGGAGCTGATGGCGATAATGTTTTTCACGCCGTTGACCCCGGGCTGGTTTTTCACCCGCTTGAGGGTCGCGATGCTGTGGGTCAGCTTCCAGTCGATGGCCTTCGCGCCGGTGATGCGCAGCAGTTCGGCGCTGCACTGCTCTTTCAGCGCTTCGAAGGCGCTGCTCCAGACGAACGGCATTTGCAGTTCAATATGGACGGTATCGTCCAGCCAGGCGACATGGTGCAGCGCCTTAAGGACGGTGAGATTATGCTTCAGGGTTGGGTGCTGGAAATTGGCCAGCGTCCCGGCGACCATCGCACGTAGGCGCTCAGGGGATTTGGCCTGGGATTGCGAATTCATCCCGACTCCTTTGTTGTTTTGAGATGCTTTCAGTAATCACAGAGTTTATCACAGGTAACGATTATCCATATATGGGCAGCCATTTATGGCGCACCCACAGCCCTTTTGGTAATATCGGAAGCCCTTTTTACAACAGAAGATGTAATGCTCACTATGACTCAAGTCGCGAAGAAAATTCTGGTAACGTGCGCCCTGCCGTACGCCAACGGCTCCATCCACCTCGGCCACATGCTGGAGCACATCCAGGCTGATGTCTGGGTCCGTTACCAGCGAATGCGCGGCCACGAGGTCAACTTCATCTGCGCCGACGACGCCCACGGCACGCCGATCATGCTCAAAGCGCAGCAGCTCGGTATCACACCGGAGCAGATGATTGGCGAAATGAGTCAGGAGCATCAGACCGATTTCGCCGGCTTCGACATCAGCTATGATAACTATCACTCGACGCACAGCGACGAGAACCGCGAGCTGTCGGAGCTTATCTACACCCGCCTGAAAGAGAACGGTTTTATTAAAAACCGCACCATCTCTCAGCTCTACGATCCGGAAAAAGGCATGTTCCTGCCGGACCGTTTTGTGAAAGGCACCTGTCCGAAGTGCAAATCTCCGGACCAGTATGGCGATAACTGCGAAGTGTGCGGCGCGACCTACAGCCCTACCGAGCTTATCGACCCGAAATCGGTGGTCTCCGGCGCCACGCCGGTGATGCGTGACTCCGAGCACTTCTTCTTCGACCTGCCGTCGTTCAGCGAAATGCTGCAGGCGTGGACCCGCAGCGGCGCGCTGCAGGAGCAGGTCGCGAACAAGATGCAGGAGTGGTTCGAATCCGGCCTGCAGCAGTGGGACATCTCCCGCGATGCGCCGTACTTCGGCTTCGAAATTCCCAACGCGCCGGGCAAATATTTCTACGTCTGGCTGGACGCGCCGATCGGTTACATGGGTTCCTTCAAGAACCTGTGCGACAAGCGCGGCGACACCACCAGCTTCGACGAATACTGGAAGAAAGATTCCACGGCCGAGCTGTATCACTTTATCGGCAAAGACATTGTCTACTTCCACAGCCTGTTCTGGCCGGCGATGCTGGAAGGCAGCAACTTCCGTAAGCCGACTAATCTGTTCGTGCACGGCTACGTGACGGTTAACGGCGCCAAGATGTCCAAGTCGCGCGGCACCTTTATCAAGGCCAGCACCTGGTTAAATCATTTCGATGCCGACAGCCTGCGCTACTACTACACCGCCAAGCTCTCTTCACGCATCGATGACATCGACCTGAACCTGGAAGATTTCGTGCAGCGCGTCAACGCCGACATCGTCAACAAGGTGGTTAACCTCGCCTCGCGCAACGCCGGCTTTATCAGCAAGCGTTTCAACGGCGTGCTGGCCGCTGAGCTGGCCGACCCGGCGCTGTACAAAACCTTCACCGACGCGGCGGAAAGCATCGGCGAAGCATGGGACAGCCGCGAGTTCGGTAAGGCCATCCGCGAAATCATGGCCCTCGCCGACGTGGCTAACCGCTACGTCGACGAGCAGGCGCCGTGGGTGGTGGCGAAACAGGAAGGCCGCGACGCCGACCTGCAGGCCATCTGCACCATGGGCCTGAATATGTTCCGCGTGCTGATGACCTGGCTGAAGCCGGTCCTGCCGCAGCTGGCCGCGCGTGCGGAAGCGTTCCTCAACAGCGAACTGAGCTGGGACGCCATTCAGCAGCCGCTGCTGGCGCATAAGGTCAATCCGTTCAAGGCGCTGTACAACCGTATCGAGATGAAGCAGGTGGAAGCCCTGGTAGAAGCCTCTAAAGAAGAGGTGAAAGCCACCGCGGCGCCGGTCACCGGTCCGCTGGCGGACGATCCGATTCAGGAGACCATCACCTTTGACGATTTCGCCAAAGTCGATCTGCGCGTGGCGCTGATTGAAAACGCGGAATTCGTCGAGGGCTCCGACAAGCTACTGCGCCTGACGCTGGATCTCGGCGGCGAAAAACGTAACGTCTTCTCCGGCATCCGCTCCGCCTATCCGGATCCGCAGCCGCTGATTGGTCGCCTGACGGTGATGGTCGCCAACCTGGCGCCGCGCAAAATGCGCTTCGGCATCTCCGAGGGCATGGTGATGGCCGCCGGCCCTGGCGGGAAGGATATCTTCCTGTTAAGCCCTGACGACGGCGCCAAGCCGGGTCAGCAGGTGAAATAACAAAAAAGCCGGAGAGTATCTCCGGCTTTTTTTTGCCCGGCGGCGCTATGCTAGCACGCGCCCGGGGGCAGTCGTTGTAGGCCGGGTAAGGCGAAGCCGCCACCCGGCAAAAAATCATGCCTTCGGGTTATGCACCCGCTGGGTCAGTCCGCGCAGGAAATTGCGCAGAAACTGGTCGCCGCACTCGCGGTAGTTTTTGTGGTCAGGCGAGCGCATCATGGCGGTGATCTCCGGCACCGACACCCGGTATTTCTGCTCGCTCATAATCGCCTGGATATCGTCCGTTTTCAGCGAGAAGGCGATCCGCAGCTTTTTCAGCACCGTGTTGTTATTCACCCGACGCTCCAGCGCCAGCTCCGGGGCCGAATCATCTTTGCCGCGCTTGTCATAGATAAGGCCGTTAAGGAAACCCGACAGGATAATGTCCGGGCAGCGAACAAAGCCCTCTTCATCCTCTTTCGTCGTCCAGGTGTCGAAGCTGGCGGCGGTGGATTCCATAGCGGAGAGCGCGAGAATGCGCACCATATCGTTATTATTGACTTTCAGGGTGTAGCGCAGGCTACGAAGAATATCATTACTGAGCATGAGGGCCTTTTACTGTCGATGATGCAATGGGGCGCAGTGTACCAGCTTTACAGGCCAATCGCCTCTTTCAGGCTTTTTAAATAGCGCCGGCTCACCGGCACCGTTTGCCCGGCGCGCATCAGCAGCTCCGCCTGGCCATTCTCCTCCAGGCGAATCTCCTTCAGGTGCGCCATATTCACCAGGTACTGGCGATGGCAGCGCAGCAACGGCGTGCGGCTCTCAAGGGTGCGCAGGGTCAGTTCGGTAAAGCCCTCTTTTCCCTCGCGGTCGGTCACGTAGATGCCGCTCATCCGGCTGCTGACGAAGGCCACATCCTCCATCTGCAGCAGCCAGATACGACTGTGGCCGGTACAGGGAATGTATTTCAGCGTCTGCTGAGCATCATCCAGCAGCGACACATCCTGCAGATTACGCTCCTGGCGCAGGCGGGCGAGGGTTTTCTCCAGCCGGGCAGCTTCAATCGGCTTCAGCAGATAGTCAAAGGCATGCTCCTCAAAGGCTTTCACCGCGTATTCATCAAAGGCGGTGAGAAACACGATATAGGGGCGGTGCTCCGGGTCGAGCATCCCGACCATCTCCAGACCGCTGATGCGCGGCATCTGGATGTCGAGAAACAGCACGTCGGGACGCAGCTTATGCACCGCGCCAATGGCCTCCACCGCGTTGCCGCACTCGCCGACGATCTCGATATCGCGCTGTGTCTCCAGCAAAATGCGCAGGTTTTCCCGCGCCAGCGGCTCATCATCGACGATCAATACTCTCAGCATGCATTCTCCTCCAGGGGCAGACGTAGGGTGACACGGGTAAAGCGCTCCGGCTCGCAGGTGACGCTGATGCCGCAGTCGGCGCCAAAACGCGCCCGCAGCCGCCTGTCCACCAGATTCATCCCCAGCCCGCTGGCCTGGGGGTTGGCCCGGTACAGCCCGGCGTTATCTTCGATATCCAGCTGCAGCCAGCGATCGTCCTGGCTGGCGCGGATGGTAATTTCGCCGACGCCAAGATGTTGCGATGTACCATGCTTAATGGCATTCTCCACGATCGGCTGCAGGGTAAAAGCCGGCAGCTGGTGATGCGCCAGCCCTTCCGGCACCGCCATCTGGATCTGCAGGTTAGCCTGAAAGCGAGCCTTCTCAATCTGCAGATAGGCGTTAACATGCTCGATCTCATCGGCAAGAGTGACAATTTCCGTCGGCCGTTTCAGGTTCTTGCGAAAGAAGGTCGACAGATACTGCACCAGCTGGCCGGCCTGATCGCTGTCGCGGCGGATCACCGCCTTCAGCGTGTTAAGCGCGTTAAACAGGAAGTGCGGGTTGACCTGGGCGTGCAGGAGCTTGATTTCGGATTGCGTCAGCAGCGCCTTCTGCCGCTCGTACTGTCCGGCGAGGATCTGCGCCGACAGCAGCTGGGCAATCCCCTCCCCGAGGGTGCGGTTGATCGAACTGAACAGGCGATTTTTCGCCTCATACAGTTTAATGGTTCCTATCACCCGTTGGTTCTCGCCGCGCAGGGGGATCACCAGCGTCGACCCCAGCTTACAGTGCGGATGAATCGAGCAGCGGTAAGGCACCTCGTTGCCGTCGGCGTAGACCACCTCCCCGGTCTCAATCGCCCGTTGCGTATATGAGGAGGAGATAGGCTTGCCCGGCAGATGGTGATCGTCGCCGATGCCGGTAAACGCCAGCAGCTTGTCGCGATCGGTGATCGCCACCGCACCGATGTCCAGCTCCTGGATCAGCACCTGGGCCACCTTCATGCTGTTCTCTTCGTTGAACCCCTGACGCAGGATCCCCTCGGTGGACGCCGCCACCTTCAGCGCCGTGGCGGAAAAGGCGGAGGTGTACTTCTCGAACATCGCCCGTTTATCCAGCAGAATGCGCATAAACAGCGCCGCTCCGACGGTATTGGTGACCATCATCGGTGCGGCAATGCTCTGCACCAGATGCAGGGCGTCCTGGAACGGGCGGGCAATCAGCAGAATGATCATCATCTGCACCAGCTCGGCCACGAAGGTGATCGCCCCGGCGGTCAGCGGGCTAAAGACTTTGTCCGGCCGGCCGCGTTTGACCAGCACGCTGTGCACCAGCCCCCCCAGCAGCCCCTCAACGATGGTGGAGACCATGCAACTTAAGGCGGTCATTCCCCCCAGCGAGTAGCGGTGCAGGCCGCCGGTGAGCCCTACCAGCCCGCCGACCACCGGCCCGCCGAGCAGGCCGCCCATCACGGCGCCGATGGCGCGGGTGTTGGCGATGGAGTCTTCGATATGCAGACCGAAATAGGTCCCCATAATGCAGAAAATGGAGAAGGTGACGTAGCACAGCAGCTTGTGCGGCAGGCGAACGGTGACTTGCATCAGGGGGATAAACAGTCGGGTTTTGCTCATCAACCACGCGATGACCAAAAATACGCACATCTGCTGAAGCAGCAGCAACACCAGATCAAACTCGTACATACCCGCAAACCACACATGCCTGAAAGCGCGTACCATACCCTGCCTGGCGAAAACTTTCTTTGAAGCCCTGCATAAAAATGAAAAACGACGGCCAGGATCACACTTTTTTGCGGCGCGTTGCGCAGCAAACGCGGCAAAAACCCCGGCGCGGCGCGCTAAACCGCAATTAATGTTTCATTAACACCTGCGCTTCACCGTATAATCCCCCTGTTAACATCAGGAGCCTATTATGAAGCCAGCGAAAATCGCGGTCGTCACCCTCTTCTTACTTATGGCCATCGGCGG
Organism: Klebsiella sp. 28; assembly: GCF_018223905.1. Taxonomy (NCBI): domain Bacteria; kingdom Pseudomonadati; phylum Pseudomonadota; class Gammaproteobacteria; order Enterobacterales; family Enterobacteriaceae; genus Klebsiella; species Klebsiella sp. 28. The sequence goes on along the minus strand of NZ_JAGRQY010000038.1, from coordinate 34,420 downwards.
GATCAGCGGCGTAATGCTGGCCGGCTATTCCTTTATTGTGCGTGGCGGTGTCGGCTGATCCAGCGGGTCAGACGCTCAAACGCGCGGTCGACGATAATCGCCGCCAGCGCCACCAGCAGCGCCCCCTGTACAATATAGGCGGTATTAAAGCCGCTCAGGCCGATGATGATCGGCGTCCCGAGCGTACTGGCCCCCACCGTCGAGGCAATGGTCGCGGTACCAATATTGACGATGACCGAGGTGCGGATCCCCGCCAGGATCACCGGGGCCGCCAGCGGAAGCTCCACCTTATACAGACGCTGCCAGCCGGTCATTCCCATCCCTTCAGCCACGCCTGACACCCCAGGCGGTATCGAACCCAGCCCGGCCAGTGTCCCCTGCAGCACCGGCAGTATGCCATACAACGCGAGGGCTATCAGCGCCGGCAGCCAGCCAAAGCCCAGCACCGGCACCGCCATCGCCAGCACCGCCACCGGCGGAAAGGTCTGCCCGATAGCGGCGATGGTCTCCACCAGCGGACGAAACGCGCCGCCGGCGGGCCGGGTGACCGCCACCCCAGCCCCCAGCCCGATTGCCGTTGCCGCGAGGCTGGACGCCACCACCAGCCAGCCGTGATCGAGAGTGAGCGCCCAGAAGCTCTCCTGCTGGTAGACCGGCCGCGGCAGCTCCGGGAACAGCCGACTGAACAGCGGCGCGCTGTAGGGCAGCCCTGCCAGCAGGCCGATAAACAGCGCGATAAGCCACCACAGCGGCTCACGAAGCGCCTTCATGGCTCATCTCCTGACGCAGCAGATCGGCAAAATGCAGCGTACCGCAGGGCCTGCCTTCGGCATCGACCACCGGCAGCGTCTCGCAGCGCCGGGCGACAAACTGCGACAGCGCTTCCCGCAGGGTCATGGTGACGGTCAGCCCCTCGCCCGCCAGCCGTTCGTCGGGACGCAAATAGTCCCCTACCTCGCGCAGCGACAGCAGGCGCACGCCCAGCTCGCTGCGGCCAAAAAAGGTCTGTACAAAGCTATTTTTCGGTCGCAGGAGCATCTCCAGCGGCGCCCCCTGCTGGACCACCTCGCCCCCGTCCATCAGCACCAGGTGGTCCGCCAGACGCAGCGCTTCGTCAATATCATGGGTCACCAGCACAATCGTCCGTCCCAGCAGACGGTGGATGCGCAGCATCTCCTGCTGCAGCGCCTCGCGGGTCACCGGGTCGAGGGCGCCGAAGGGCTCATCCATCAACAGCACCTCCGGATCTGCCGCCAGCGCCCGCGCCACCCCCACCCGCTGCTGCTGGCCGCCGGAGAGCTGATGCGGGTAACGGTCGCGCAGCGTCGCCTCCAGCCCCAGCAGCGCCATCAGCTCGTCGATCCGGTCGGCGATCCTTGCCCGCGGCCATCTTTGCAGCTGCGGCACGGTGGCGATATTCTGCGCCACCGTCCAGTGGGGAAACAGGCCGATGGACTGGATGGCATAGCCCATCCGCCGCCGCAGGGTCAGGACCGGCTGCTGGCGAATGTCCTCGCCGGCAAAGCGAATGGTGCCCCGGTCCGGCTCCAGCAGACGGTTGATCATCTTCAGCGTCGTCGACTTGCCCGAGCCGGAAGTCCCCACCAGCACCGAGAAAGCGCCTTCGCGCAGCTCCAGGGTCAGGTCCTTCACCGCCGGGTGGCCGGCAAACACTTTGCTGACCCCTTGAAATTCAATCATTGGCCTCTCCTTTTAGCCAGGCGCCCCACAGGGCGAACAGGGCATCCACCACCACCGCCAGGGCAATGGTCGGCACCACGCCCAGCAGCACCAGATCCAGCGCACTGCTCAGCAGCCCCTGAAAAACCAGCGCGCCAAAGCCGCCGGCGCCGATCAGCGCGGCCACTACCGCCATGCCGACGGTTTGCACGCTGACCACCCGCAGGCTGCGCAGCAGTACCGGCATCGCCAGCGGAAGCTGCACCTGACGAAAGCGCTGCCCGGCGCTCATGCCCATTGCCGTCGCGCTTTCCAGGGCATCCTGCGGCACTTGCTGCAGGCCGGTCACCACCCCGCGCACCAGCGGCAGCAGCGCATAGAGAGTGAGAGCGATCAGGGCTGGCGCCACGCCGGTCCCGGAGACGCCCAGCTCGCCCAGCGTCGGGAAATAACGCGCCAGACCGGCAAGCGGCGCAATCAGCAGGCCAAAAAGCGCTACCGACGGAATAGTCTGGATCACATTGAGCGCGGTGAAAGCCGGCGCCTGCCAGCGCGGACGCCGCCACAGCCATACCCCCAGCGGCAGGCCAATCAGCAGGCCCGGCAGAAGGGTGCCGAACAGCAGAAGCAGATGCTGGCGCAGGGCGTCATCAAATACCTCCTGACGGTTGGCATACTCCTTCAGCAAGGAGAGCTGATCGAGCGCCCCGATAGCGAGCAGGATGATCGGCAACAGCCAGACTTGCGCATTGAGCAGCCAGCGCCAGAGCGGCCGGACGGTAAGATGACGGATGGCCTCGCTGGCCAGCAGCAGACAAAGCGCCAGCGACAACCACAGGCCGCTGCCGGGCGAGGTGCGCGCCAGCGGCGAGCCGTGGCGGGAGAGCTCAAGCGCCGCCTGGCCGCTGCCCCAGATAAGCAGCGGGAAGAGCAGTTCGGCCAGCAGCAGGTGGAGAAGCGGCACGATCCTGCCTGGCAGCCAGCAAAGCAGCATCCCGGCAAGGGCCGCCGCCAGCTGAACGCCGGCGAGCCAGGGCATTACCTGCCACAGCCCGCGCCCTTCGCCGGAGAGTAAGCGATTCGGCGCGTAAGTAATAAACGGCAGCGCCAGCGTAACCAGCAGCAGACCTGTCAGCAGCAGGCCGACGCGATGAGTACAGCGAATGGTCACCGGTGGCTTACTTCAGCAGGCCTTTCTGCTGCAGATAATCTGCCGCCACGCGCTTCGCATCCTGGCCCTCCACCGCAATGCGGGCGTTCAGCTGCTGCAGCGTTTTTTCATCGAGGCTGGCGAAGACCGGCTGCAGCCAGTCGGCAATCTGCGGGTAGGCCTTGAGCACCGCCTCGCGCACCACCGGCGTCGGGGCATATATCGGCTGCACGCCCTGCGGGTCGCTCAGCGTCTGTAACCCCAGGGCCGCCACCGGGCCATCGGTGCCGTAGGCCATCGCCGCGTTAACGCCGGAGGTCTGTTGCGCTGCCGCTTTGATGGTCACCGCCGTATCGCCCCCGGCCAGCGACAGCAGCTGGTTCTGGTTGAGGTTGAAGCCATACGCTTTTTCAAACGCCGGCAGCGCGTCCGGGCGCTCAATAAATTCCGCCGAAGCCGCCAGCTTAAATTCGCCGCCCTGCTTCAGGTAGCGACTGAGGTCGGCCAGCGAGGTCAGCTTATTTTTCTCCGCCAGGTCCTGGCGCACGGCGATAGTCCAGGTGTTGTTGGCCGGCGCCGGGGTGAGCCATACCAGCTGATGTTTCTCCTGATCGAGGCGCTTCACCTTCTCATAGCCCTGTTGGGCATTCTTCCACGCCGGGTCGTTTTCATCTTTGAAGAAGAAGGCGCCATTGCCGGTATATTCCGGGTAGATATCCAGCTCGCCGGCGACAATCGCCCCGCGCACCACCGGCGTGGTGCCGAGCTGGATTTTATTAATCGTTTTTACGCCGTGGCTTTCCAGCACCTGCTGGATCATATTGCCCAGCAGCGCGCCTTCGGTATCAATTTTCGAGCCGACCTTCACCGGCTCCGCCGCCTGCAGCGGTAAACTTATCAGGGCGGCCAGCGCCAGCGCGCCGGACCATGTCGTTGCCATCTTCATCCCGCATCCCTCAGTTCTTTTGCGCTTCGCTTACAGAAGCTTAAGAGAAAAGCGTAGCCCATTTGCCAGCGATGCGAAAAAGAAAAGGCCGATTAATCGGCCTTTAAAGCGTGACGTTGGGCTTAAGAGCGATGCCTTACAGCAGCTCAAACTCGCTCTGCTTCACGCGGGCGGAGTCCACGCCGATAAAGACATTGAATTTGCCCGGCTCAGCAACGTATTTCATTTGCTGATTCCAGAACTTCAGCGCGTCGACGTCGATTGGGAAGCTAACGGTTTGCGTTTCGCCCGGTTTGAGGGTGACCTTTTTAAAGCCGCGCAGCATTTTCACCGGCCGGCTCATGGAGGCGGTGACGTCCTGCAGGTAGAGCTGGATCACCGTCGCCCCTTCGCAATTGCCGGTGTTGGTCACCTGCACGCTGGCGGTCACGCTGCCATCGCGCGGCATGGTGGCCGACGACATGTTGACATCGGAGACGCTAAAGGTGGTGTAGCTCAGGCCGTAACCAAACGGATACAGCGGGCCATTGGCTTCATCGAAGTAACGCGAGGTGTACTTGTTCGGCTTCTCCGGATTATACGGCCGGCCGGTATTCAGGTGGCTGTAGTAGGTTGGGATCTGCCCCACCGAGCGCGGGAAAGACATCGGCAGCTTGCCCGACGGGTTGTAGTCGCCAAACAGCACGTCGGCGATGGCGTGGCCGCCTTCGGTGCCAGCAAACCAGGTCTCCAGCAGCGCATCGGCTTGCTGATCCTCTTTCACCAGCGCCAGCGGACGCCCGTTCATCAGCACCAGCACCAGCGGTTTGCCGGTGGCTTTAAGAGCGGCAATCAGATTGCGCTGGCTCTGCGGCAGGGTGATATCGGTCCGGCTGGAGGCCTCATGCGCCATGCCCTGCGCCTCGCCCACCACGGCGACCACCACATCGGATTGCTTCGCCGCCGCGACCGCTTCGTCGATCATTTCCTGCGGCGAGCGTGGGTCAACCTGCACCGCGTTCTCATACAAATTGAGGAAATCGACAATGCCTTTGTCATCGGTAACGTTCGCCCCTTTGGCGTAAATCACTTTGCCGTTATCGCCCAGCGCTTCTTTGATGCCGGTCAGGACGGTCACCGACTGGTCGGCCACCCCGGCCGCGGACCAGCTGCCCATCATGTCGCGCTTGCTGTCCGCCAGCGCGCCCACCACCGCGATAGTGCCGGATTTTTTCAGCGGCAGCGTATCAAGACGGTTCTTCAGCAGCACCAGGCTCTCGCGAGCCACTTCGCGCGCCTCTTTACGATGCAGACGACTTTCCGCATTGGTGTCCTGCGGGTCAGAATCTTTCGGTCCCAGGTGGCTGTAGGGATCGTTGAACAGTCCCATATCATATTTCACGTTGAGCACGTGTCGGGTGGCATCATCCAGCTCGGCCATGGTCACCTTGCCGGACTTCACCAGCCCCGGCAGGTACTTACTGTAATACTCGTCGCTCATGCTCATGTTGATGCCGGACTTCAGCGCTACGCGCACCGCGTCTTCCGGGTCGGAGGCCACGCCGTGCTTAATCAACTCTTTGATGGCGCCGTGGTCGGAAACGGTGATGCCTTTAAAGCCCCACTGGTCGCGCAGGACGTCTTTCAGCAGCCAGGAATCAGAGGTCGCCGGGGTGCCGTTCAGCGAGTTCAGGGCTACCATCACCGCGCCGCTGCCGGCATCAAGCCCGGCTTTGTACGGCGGCATATAGTCGTTGAACAGGCGCTGCGGGCTCATGTCGACCGTGTTGTACTCTTTCCCGCCCTCTACCGCGCCGTAGGCGGCGAAATGCTTGACGCTGGTCATCACCGAATAGCGGTCCGCCGGGCTCTTGCCCTGCATCGACTCCACCATCGCCTGGCCCATCATCGTGGTCAGATAGGTGTCTTCCCCGAACCCTTCGGAAGCGCGTCCCCAGCGCGGGTCGCGGGAGACGTCGACCATCGGCGCCCAGGTCATGTTCAAGCCGTCATCGGCGGCTTCATAAGCTGACACGCGGCCCACGGTCTTCACCGCATCAAGGTTAAACGACGAGGCCAGGCCGAGGCTTATCGGAAACACGGTGCGCTGACCGTGCAGCACATCGTAGGCAAAGAACAGCGGGATCTTCAGGCGGCTAAGCTGCATCACCTGATCCTGCATCACACGGATATCCGGGCGGGTAACGGTGTTAAAAATCGCCCCCACCTGACCGTTCTTGATCATTTCACGGATCGCCTCTTTCGGGTTATCCGGGCCAACGCTTATCAGACGCAGCTGGCCGATTTTCTCGTCCACCGTCATTTTTTTCAGCAGGTCGGTGACAAAGGCATCCCGCGCCTGCGGGGTCAGGGGGTGGTTACCAAACAGTTCATCCGCCAGCGCGGGTTGCAGCGCCAGACTCACGGCGACGCCTACAGTGCAGAGCCATTTCATTGTTATCTCGCTTTATCTCAGACGGGGACTCGGTAAAACATAATAAAAACCGCAGTTTGCCATATATATAAACAACGCGCCCGCAGAATGCTAAGGTTCTTCTCTGATTTTTGCGAAACATTCATGCATCAAATTGTCATACAAAGCGCTATGCTTATCCTCGATATTTCGCGCACCACCACAAGGAGTGGAACATGTCATCTGCACCCACTGACACCCATAAAACGTTTCTGGCTGACCTGGCGCGCCTGGTTGGCCCTTCGCATCTGCTGACCGACCCGGCAAAAACCCAGCGCTACCGCAAAGGCTTCCGCTCCGGTCAGGGCGAGGCCCTGGCGGTTGTCTTTCCCGGTACCCTGCTGGAGCTCTGGCGCGTGCTCAACGCCTGCGTAGACGCCGATAAAATTATTCTGATGCAGGCGGCCAACACCGGCCTGACCGAAGGTTCGACCCCCAACGGCAATGATTACGATCGCGAGATCGTGATTATCAGCACCCTGCGCCTGGACAAACTGCATCTGCTGGACAAAGGCGAGCAGGTGCTGGCCTGGCCCGGCACCACCCTCTATTCGCTGGAAAAAGCGCTCAAACCGCTGGGACGCGAACCGCACTCGGTGATCGGTTCGTCATGCATCGGCGCATCGGTCATCGGCGGGATCTGCAACAACTCCGGCGGCTCGCTGGTGCAGCGCGGGCCGGCCTACACTGAGATGTCGCTGTTCGCGCAGATTGACGCCGACGGCAAGCTGAAGCTGGTCAATCATCTGGGCATCGATCTCGGCAGCACGCCGGAGCAGATCCTCAGCCGCCTCGATGACGAACGGATTAGCGATAGCGATGTGCTGCACGACGGCCGCCACGCCCACGATCACGACTATGTCACCCGCGTGCGCGATGTCGATGCCGACACCCCGGCGCGCTATAACGCCGACCCGGACCGCCTGTTCGAATCCTCCGGCTGCGCCGGCAAGCTGGCGGTTTTCGCCGTGCGTCTCGATACTTTCCCGGCGGAAAAGCGTCAGCAGGTGTTTTACATTGGCACCAACCAGCCGCAGGTATTGACCGAGATCCGCCGCCATATCCTCGCCGAGTTCCAGCATCTGCCGGTGGCGGGGGAATATATGCACCGCGATATTTACGATATCGCCGAGAAGTATGGCAAAGACACCTTCCTGATGATCGACAAGCTCGGCACCGACAAAATGCCGTTCTTCTTCACCATGAAGGGGCGCACCGACGCGATGCTGGAGAAAGTCTCGCTGTTTAAGCCGCACTTTACCGACCGCTTTATGCAGAAACTCGGCCACGTCTTTCCGGCGCATTTACCGGAGCGGATGAAAACCTGGCGTGATAAATATGAACATCATCTGCTGCTGAAGATGGCTGGCGACGGCATCGAAGAAGCGCAGCGTTGGTTGACGGAGTACTTCCAGCAGGCCGAGGGGGATTTCTTCGCCTGTACGCCGGAGGAAGGCAGCAAGGCGTTCCTCCATCGCTTTGCCGCCGCCGGCGCGGCGATCCGCTATCAGGCGGTGCATGCCGACGAAGTCGAAGATATTCTGGCGCTGGATATCGCCCTGCGCCGTAACGATACCGAGTGGTTCGAACATCTGCCGCCCGAAATCGACAGCCAGCTGGTGCATAAGCTCTACTATGGCCACTTTATGTGCCATGTGTTCCATCAGGATTACATCGTCAGGAAAGGGGTCGACGCCCACGCGCTGAAGGAAAAAATGCTGGAGTTACTGAAAGCGCGCGGCGCCCAGTACCCGGCGGAGCATAACGTGGGTCATCTGTATGAGGCCCCGGAGAGCCTGCAGCAGTTCTATCGCCAGAACGATCCCACCAACAGCATGAACCCGGGGATTGGTAAAACCAGCAAGCAGAAATACTGGGGTGAAGCGGCCCCGACGCCAGCCTCTCCGGCGGATCCGCAATAATCGACGGCAGGACTATTCAGCCTGGCGCTTCTGTATTACGCTGCACGCCGGAGAATGTTTCTCCGGCAGATTCAGGAGCGCCGCCATGCCCGCAGAGGCCCCGTTACTCGACAGTGATTTAGAAATTCGCGAAGCGCTGCCCGACGATGCGCACGCCATCGCCGCGCTGTATGTCTGGCACGTGCTTAATGGCCGCGCCTCCTTCGAAGAGATCCCCCCCACCGTTGACGAAATGCGTAAACGGATCCAGACCGTGCGCGACAACGGGCTGCCGTGGCTGGTAGCGCTGTGGCGCGGGGCTATCGTCGGCTACTGCTATGCCACCTTCTATCGCCCGCGTCCGGCCTATCGCTACACCCTCGAGGAATCGATATACGTGGAATCCGGAATGGGCGGACGCGGCATCGGCAGCGCGCTGCTGTCCAGGCTAATCGCTGAGTGCGAGAAAGGCCCGTGGCGGCAGATGCTGGCGATCATCGGCGATGGCCATAACAATGCCGGCTCGCTGGCGATCCATAAAAAGTTCGGCTTTACCGTGGCGGGTCAGCTGCGCAGCGTCGGCTACAAGATGGGCGACTGGCGGGATACGTTGATTATGCAGCGCGCGCTGGGTGACGGCGACTGGACGCTACCGGAGTGATATCCGGCGCCAAATCCCCGGCTCGCGGCGTAAACGCCTTAGCCGGGCTACCGTTCAGCGCGGTTACGGAGAGGCGTCAGCCGCCATCCTGCACAAACACCGGCACTCGGCCTGATTGCCCGGCGGCGCTGCGCTTGCCGGGCCTACGAAAGGGGCGAACCCGGCGCCAAATCACGTAGCCCGGATAAGGCGCAATGCGCCGCCATCCGGGAGACATGCAGATTAATCGTTCTGCGCGGTCTGCGCGCCGCCTTTCAGCATCGCCTCCGCCATCTGCGCTTCGCGCTGCTTTTTATAGCTCAGCGCCGAGGCGGGTACCGGCATCACCTTCCCGGTTTCAATCCAGGTCCGCAAGCGGCTGGCGTCAGCGAAGTGGGTATATTTGCCGAAGGCATCCATCACCACCAGCGCCACCGGACGTTGGTTAATCACCGTGCGCATAATCAGGCAGTGGCCGGCAGCGTTGGTGAAGCCGGTTTTGGTCAGCTGAATGTTCCAGTTATCGCGATACACCAGATGGTTGGTGTTGCGGAACGGCAGGCTGTAGGCCGGATGGGCGAAGGTGGCGGTCTCTTCTTTGGTGGTGCTCAGCTGGCCGATCAGCGGATACTGCTCGCTGGCGATCAGCAGTTTGGTCAGATCGCGGGCGGTGGAGACGTTATGCACCGACAGGCCGGTGGGCTCCACGTAGCGGGTATGGGTCATGCCCAGCGCCTGGGCTTTGGCGTTCATCGCGCGAATAAAAGCGTCGTAGCCGCCCGGATAGTGATGCGCCAGGCTGGCGGCCGCGCGGTTCTCGGAGGACATCAGCGCCAGCAGCAGCATATCGCGGCGACTAATCTGGCTGTTGAGGCGCACGCGGGAGTAGATCCCCTTCATTTCCGGCGTATGGCTGATATCCACCGTCAGCATCTCATCCAGCGGCAGATGGGCATCGAGCACCACCATGGCGGTCATCACTTTGGTGATCGACGCCATCGGGCGCACCAGATCCGGCTGGCTGGCATAAATGATTTTTTTCGTGGCCAGATCGACGATCATGGCGCTGCCGGAGGCAATTTCCGGCTGCGAGGCGGTCACCGCCGTCGGGGTTTTTGCTAACGCCTGGGGCGCAAAAGGCACAGCCAGCAGCAAGGTCAGGCTGAGCAAAGAGACTCGAAATTTCGGCATCATGGGCATTCTGAAAAGTATTTTTGCACGTTATGGAACGTACGCCGCGAGGTTAAGTGGGCAACTTCGCTGGCAAACGCCATCATACCGCGCCGTAAGGCCCTGTGCCTAATAAGAATCGTGAAGAAATGCTGCATTGCCGACATAAAATACATATTTGCCGGCAATGCATATTTACCCGTGTCGCCCGATCAGAAGAGTCGGTAGCCATACCCCCAGAGCACCACGGTGATGGCCAGCAGCACTTCCAGCACCAGTACCCCAATAGCTAGCGTCGAGCTGGCAAAGCTTAACCCCTCTTCCCGATTAATGCTCAGGAAGGTCGGAATGCCGAGATACAGCAGATACCCGGTATAGAACAGCGCAATAGTACCGACCAGCGCGCACAGCCAGACCAGCGGATAGAGCGCCACAATCCCGCTCAGAAACAGCGGGGTGGCGACGTAGCCGGCAAACACCATGCAGCGTTTCAGGGAAGGCTGCTGCGGATACTGCCTCGCCATCCACCAGATGACCCGCCCCATGATCGCCACCCCGGCGAGCATCACGGCGTAAAACAGCACCGCCAGCGCCAGTCCGGTCAGCATCGACAGTTTAATCACGGTGCCATCGCCGAAGTTCCAGCCCAGCTGCGTGGTGCCGATAAAGGCGCAGATTACCGGAACCGCCGCCATCAGCAGCACATGATGCGTATAGTGATGAGAAATGGTTTCATTCTCGCTCTTAATCACGCTCATTTCCCGGTTGGGATGAGCGAAGAGCCCCCAGACATGGTTCATAGCGTCCCCCTTGTCACGGCTTCGTACTGCACTGATCCAAGTATAATTCACCCTGTAGATTATTTTATGTACAGCACAGAAAATTCTGCGTCGCCGCGTTTTGGTCAGCAGGGTGTATGATTAAGAGGTGATGAGGTAAGGAGAAAAGCTTTTTATGGATATCAATCACCTGATTTCCCAGTATGGCTACGCGGCGCTGATCGTCGGCAGCATGGCGGAAGGTGAGACCATTACCCTGCTGGGCGGCGTCGCGGCGCATCAGGGGCTACTGAAATTTCCCCTGGTGGTGATCGCCGTCGCCCTCGGCGGGATGATTGGCGATCAGCTGCTCTATCTGGTCGGTCGCCGCTTCGGGGGACGCATCCTGCGCCGTTTCGCCAGTCAGAAAGCGCGGATCCGTAAAGCGCAGCGTATGATCCAGCACCGGCCGTGGCTGTTTGTCATCGGCACCCGCTTTATGTATGGCTTCCGGGTAATCGGCCCCCTGCTGATCGGCGCCAGCCGCCTGCCGCCGCGCATTTTCCTGCCGCTGAATATTGTCGGAGCGCTGGTGTGGGCCCTGCTGTTTACCACCATTGGCTATCTCGGCGGCGAGGTGGTTGGCCCTTGGCTGCACCATCTGGACGCCCATCTGAAGCACTGGATCTGGCTGATCCTCGCGGTGGTGGTGGTGGTGGCCGCCCACTGGTGGCTCAGGCGGCGCGAGAGTAAGAAGAAAGACTAAGCGGCGCGCCCGCGGGCGCACCGTGGTTGGCGGTTACTTCACCGTCTGGTGGTAGCCGCCGCCGAGGGCCGAGGTCAGTTGAATGCTAGCGTCAATCCACTGGCCGTGCAGGCGCAATGCGGTGATCCGTTCCTGCAGCGCCGGGAGCTTCGCCATACTGACTCTGGAGCCAGGTAAGATCCCCGCCGCCATTCGGGCCTGCGCCAGATCTACTACCCGCTGAGCGTCTTTTTCAACCTGCTGCTGCTGCTGGCTTTTGGCCATTAATGTTTCGACCTGGCTGGCGGTTTTCGCCACCTGGTTAACGACATCCACCACCGCTTTGTTGTACTGGGCGATCGACAGGCTATTCTGCGCGCTGGCGATATCCAGGTTGGCGTTAAGGCGGCCGCTGTCAAAGATCGGCAGCGTCAACCCGGCAGTAACGCCCATCTGCTGCGCCGAATGGCGGAAAAGATCGCTTAAGTGCAGGGCATCCTGCTGCAGGAACGCCATCAGATTGATGTCCGGATAAAACGCCGCTTTCGCCGCGTCCACTTCGCTCAGGGACGCCTCAATATACCAGTGGGCGACCTGCAGATCCGGGCGGCGCGCCAGCAGCTCATAGCCGAGGGTATCTGGCAGCTGCGCGCTGACCGTTGGCAGTCTGGCGGGTTTGAGGTTTAGCGACTGGCTCTGGCTGTTGGTCAGGGCCATCAGCCGCGCTTCAATCTCTTTCATCGTGCCCGTCACGTCCGCCAGCTGCTGGTCGGTTTTGCTGACGTTAATATCGTTCTCCGCCCCTTCGGCGGAGTTAGTGATCCCGCGCTGATACAGGGCCTTGTCGACCGTCACGATATTATTTTGCTCGTTTTTCACCTGCTGCAGCACCGCTTTGATCGCCGCTTCCGTCTGCCACTGCCAGTACAGACGCGCCACGCTGCCGGAGAGCAGCTCACGGGTCTGGGCCTGTTCAGCAACCTGGGCTTTCAGCTCGCCGATACGCGCTTTCACCAGCGCACGGTTTTTTCCCCACAGATCGAGATCCCAACCGGCGGTCAGGCCAAAGGTACCGTTGGTGTACCACGGGCCGGTATTGCCGTCGGTGTCGGTAGCAAACGGTCCCATCAGGCCTTCGGCCGACATGCGCTGGCGTTCAATATCGGCGGAGAAATCCATCTCCGGGCCAAGATTCGCCTGCGACATTCGCGCCTGCGCTTCGGCAAGCCTGATGCGCTGTTCGGCAATCTGCATATCCGGCGCGTTGGCCAACGCTCGCTGAATCAGATTATTAAGCTGTGGGTCATGGTAATCTTTCCACCAGTCAGTCTGCGGCCAGCCATTTTTCACGGCGGCAGGGAGATCCATGGAAACATGGGAGGCCGGAATTTGCTGCTGCGGCGGATTAGCAACCTCATGAGATGGCGCGCAGCCAGCCAGCGCGATGGCCAGGGGCAATGCCGCCAGCACGCTTTTATTTAATATCAATTTCATTGGACAGGTCAGATAACTTAATCAGGTTGGTTATCATAAGTTAATTGAATTAAACGCGTTTAGTAAAGCGTGTGACTAAATTATTAGTTTGCTAAAAATAAACAACCTTATCAATTCAAGGGATGAATATAAGCCGGCATCTTTTAACGAGCCGCACCTCTTTTCCACCCTGCCCGCTCTGGATGAAGAGAAAGAACCTCTGATGACCTTTTTACTGCACGCGCGTAAACCGGCTAATCTCCCGCCCGGCGATGGCCGGGCGGGCATCCTTTAGGCTTTCAGGCTGGCGCCGCGGCTGGCAATCACCTCTTTATACCAGCCAAAGCTCTTCTTCTTACTGCGCGCCAGGGTGCCGGTACCGTCATCATGGCGGTCGACATAGATAAAGCCGTAGCGCTTCGACAGCTCCGCCTTTGAGGCGCTCACCAGGTCAATCGGTCCCCAGCTGGTAAAGCCCATCAGCTCAACGCCATCGTCAATGGCTTCCCGCGCCTGCACCAGGTGGTCGTTCAGGTAACTGATGCGGTAGTCATCGTTAATGCTGCCGTCGGCTTCCACCTTATCTTTGGCGCCCAGACCGTTTTCCACGATAAACAGCGGCTTCTGGTAGCGATCCCACAGCACGTTCAGCAGCGTGCGCAGGCCCAGCGGGTCTATCTGCCAGCCCCACTCCGAGCTCGCCAGGTGCGGGTTCGGCACCATGCTGAGAATATTGCCGCGCGCCTGCTGGTTCAGCGCCTCGTCGGCGGTGACGCAGCCGGTCATGTAGTAGCTGAAGGAGATAAAGTCGACGGTGGTTTTTAGCGCTTCACGATCGGCGTCGGTGATGGTGAGCGTGATGCCGTTGTCACGGAAATAGCGCTGCATATAGCCCGGGTACGCGCCGCGCGCCTGTACGTCGCCGAAGAACTGCCAGCTGCGGTTCTCCTGCAGCGTCTCAAACACATCCTCCGGTTTGCAGCTCAGGGGATACATCAGCCCGCCGAGCAGCATATTGCCGATTTTGCCCTCAGGCACCAGCTCATGACAGGCTTTGACCGCCAGCGCGCTGGCCACCAGCTGGTGGTGAATCGCCTGATACACCTCGCCTTTGCTGCTGCCGGCCGGCAGGCCGACGCCGGTCATCGGGGCATGTAGCGACATATTGATTTCGTTAAAGGTCAGCCACAGTTTGACCTTATTTTTATAGCGGCTGAACACCGTCCGGGCGTAGCGCTCAAAGAAGCCAATCACCTCCCGGCTGCCCCAGCCGCCGTAGTTTTTTACCAGCGCCCATGGCATTTCATAATGCGACAGCGTCACCAGCGGGGTGATGTTGTGCTTCGCCATCTCGTCGAACAGCTTGTCGTAGAACGCGAGGCCGGCTTCGTTCGGCTCGGCGTCGTCGCCGTTGGGGTAGATGCGGGTCCAGGCGATAGAGACTCGCAGGCAGTTAAAACCCATCTCGACAAACAGGGCGATATCTTCCGGATAGCGATGGTAAAAATCGATCGCCACATCTTTTATGCCGCTGTCGCCTGGTACACGCTCGACCACTTCGCCGAACACGCCGTGCGGCTGTACATCGGAGGTGGATAAGCCTTTGCCATCTTCCAGATAAGCACCTTCCACCTGATTGGCCGCAGTCGCGCCGCCCCATAAAAAATCCGTCGGGAATGTTTTCATCTTTTTCTCCTGTGATTAATGGCTGACTGACAACAGCGGCTGACCGGCTTCGACGGCGCTGGACGCCACCGTATCAATCTCCCGGTAGTCGTCGCTGTTGCTGATAATGATCGGGGTCGCCAGGTCGTAGCCGGCGTCCAGAATCGCCTGGCGATCAAACTCAATCAGCAGATCGCCGGCCTGTACCCTGTCGCCCTCTTTCACATGCGCGGTAAAGGGCACGCCGTCGAGTTTGACCGTGTCGATGCCGACGTGGATCAGCAGCTCAATGCCGCTGTCGCTTTGCAGGCCGATGGCGTGTTTAGTCTGAAACAGGGAGGCCACTTCGCCCGGGAACGGGGCAATCACTTGGCCCACCGCCGGGATAATGGCGACACCTTTACCCAGCAGGCCGCTGGCGAAGGTGCTATCCGGCACCTGCTCGAGGGCGATAACGCTGCCGCTCATCGGCGCCAGAATATCGTTTGCCGAGGCCGGGGCTACCCTCACGGCGCCCGGTGCAGCACTGGCGCGCGGCAGGCCGGCGAAGAAGGTCAGCACGCAGGCGAGCACGAAAGCCACGCCGGTGCCGATAAGCCCGCCCCAGACGCTGGCGTCAATCCCGCCGGGCGGGATCATTTGCGCCGGGAAAAAGATGTTTGGCAGGCCAAACGAGTAGGCATAACTGTTGCTAAAGGCAGTGATCGCCCCGCCAATCGCCCCGGCGACACAGCCGAAGATAAACGGACGGCGCAGCGGCAGAGTCAGGCCATAGATAGCCGGCTCGGTGATGCCGAACAGCCCGGCGGAGAAGGCGGAACCGGCCAGCACCCGCTGACGCGCATCGCGGGTGGCGAGGAAAATACCGAGCACGGCGCCCACCTGGGCAATCACCGCCGGAAGAATAATCGGCAGCATGGAGTCGTGACCAAGCACCGTCATGTTATTGATCATCAACGGCACCAGCCCCCAGTGCAGGCCGAAAATAACGCACACCTGCCACATGGCGCCCAGTACCGCGCCCGCCAGCCATGGCGCAAACGCATAAATGAACTGGTAGCCGTTGGCCAGCAGATGGCTCAGCCAGGTGGCAACCGGGCCAATCACCAGGAAGGTGAGCGGGACCACCACCGCCAGGCAGATGGCCGGGCTGAAGAAGTTTTTCATCGATGACGGCAACAGCGCGTTGCTCTTGCGCTCCAGCCAGCAGCAGACCCATGAGGCGAGAATAATCGGGATCACTGACGAGCTGTAGTTGATAAAGGTCACCGGAATGCCGAGAAAGTGCTCCACCGCCGCGCCCGGCGCCTGGCTGGCCTCAAAGGCCTGAATCATCAGCGGGTGGGTTAACGCCCCGCCAATCACCATCGAGATAAACGGGTTGCCGCCAAACTTCTTCCCGGCGGTATAGCCAAGAAACAGCGGGAAGAAAAAGAACAGCGCGTCGCTGGCGGCAAACCAGATTTTATAAGTCCCCTGCTCCGGCGTAAGCCAGCCGCAGGTCACCGCCAGCGCCAGCAGGCCTTTCAGCAGACCGGTTGCCGCCATCACGCCGATAAACGGTGTAAAGATGCCGGAGATGATGTCGATAAGCTGGCTTAACACCGATCCTTTGGCCGCTTTTTCCTCGGCAACCGGTTCGTTGTCATCGCTTAACCCCGCCTCCTGGCGCACCGCCAGCCAGACGTCGTGAACGTGGTTGCCAATCACCACCTGAAACTGGCCGCCGCTCTCCACCACCATAATCACGCCCGGATTGGCCTTCAGCCCTTCGGCATCGGCTTTGCCGTTATCCTTCAGTTTAAAACGCAGACGTGTCGCACAGTGAACCAGACTCACAATGTTCTCTTTGCCGCCGACGCGGTTGAGAATATCCTGCGCGAGTGCTTTATATTCCATGCTCTTTTCCTTACTGCCGCTGCCCGCAGACAACCGGCGACTGAGTAGTAAAAAATAAAAAAACCCGAGAACCACGCCGGTGGGCGTCGCGCTCAGGTTTTGCCTGCATCATGCAGTAACAATCCAGTTTTGTTGGGGAGAATTAACGCCCCTCTTTTCTTACCCGTTCGATATGAATGGCAAGAAACATAATTTCTTCGGTGGTCAGCGACCGCTGATACTGCTTTTGCAGATGCGTCGCCACCGTTTCCGCACACTTCCACGCTTTGGCGTAGTTATCTTTCACCGCGCTGTGCAGCGAGACGTCGTCATCTTCCACCACCGTGCGCGTCAGCATCCGCTGGGCGAAAAACTTCAGGTGGGTGACGAAACGCTGATAACTCAGCGACTCTTCATCGTAGTTAAGCTGCAGCTGATACTTCACCAGCTGCAGGATCTCCTGCATCACCCGGGTCACGTGCATGACCTCCGGCATTTCGCTGTTGAGCTGCGCCGTCACCAGATGCAGGGCGATAAATCCGGCTTCGTCCTCCGCCAACTCCACGCCGAGCCTTTTGGCAATGATGGCCCTTGCCTCCTGGCCCAGCGCGAACTCCTTCGGATACAGCCGCTTAATCTCCCACAGCAGCACGTTACGCAGTGCGATGCCCTTTTTCTGCCGCTCGATAGCAAAATGACAGTGATCCGTTAACGTGATGTACAAACTTTCCTGTAACTTGCCCAGCCGTCCGCGTGCCAGGTCGATAATGCGATCGCAGGTGGTCATCACTTCTAACGGTATTTGACTGAGCAGCTCGCCTAAGCGGCCGACCAGCTCATCGCTTTGTAAGGCGAAAACTTTTTCAATTTTACTGTCGTCCAGCACGTCGCCCGGGCGTTTCTGAAAGGCCAGCCCTCGCCCCATCACCACCTGTTCGCGCCGGTGCTCGTCGAGAACCACCACCACATTGTTATTGAGTACTTTGGCGATTTGCATATAGACCCCAGAAACAAAAAAACCTGACCCCCGACGAAACGCCAGGTGATCAGGTTTTGCCTGCCGCAGCAGTTGCAATCCAACACCCGCACTGTAACAACTTCTGCTGCGCGCTCAACCTGACAAGTGAAAAAACGTGATTAAGATCGCGACTATCAGAAGGTCACGACGGTTTTCCACTCCACTACCCACGCGTCCTGGGTCTGCGCGACGCCGCCCGGACGGTGCCAGTACTGCAGGCCCGGCTGCAGCTCCAGCCAGGAGACCGGGCGGAAGCGATAATAGAGCTCACCGTTCAGCGAATGACCGGCCACCGGCTGGTAAGCCGGATCGTTATAGTCGGTGGCGCCGCTTATCTGATTCATATAGCGCTGATTACGTGCGTAGTGGCTGCTCATGTCGATCCACGTCAGGCCGAAGCCAATCCAGTCCTCCGGCCGGGCGTCAAACAGACCGCGGTAGCGCATTGAGGCGGCGACGGCGGAGTGGATATAGTTGCTGCGCTGGTCGCTGAGGCTGCCGCTCAGTGAGACGCTCATTCCCCGCAGCGGGTCGTCGGCGTGGCGGGTGATCTGCTGGTTCAGGCCGGCGTACATAAACCAGGTGCTGTCGTGCTCGGCGTAACCTTGCGGATCGGTCGCCCCGGCGCCGCCGGATTTACCGCTGTAGAGGTCGCTCTGCGGCGCGTTAGTCCAGACCACGCCAAGGTTATAGGCTCCCGGCAGGCCATTAATCAGCGGACGAGTTTCGATCTCCATCGGCAGTAAGATGCCTTTGCTACCCTTCGTCGACCAGCTCCACGCGTGGCTGCGCGCGGTAGCCTGCGGGTTTTGCTCCATCACTCCGCCTTTCAGGGTGACCGTCGGCGTCAGCTTGTACTCCAGGGTGGTGCCCCAGGTATGAATGTTCCAGTTATTCCAGGTCAGCGAGTTGGCCGATTTCCCACCGCACTGGGTCAGCAGCTGAAAATCGCAGGGGATGATCTGGTCGAAGGTTTGCACCTTGTTCATCATGCCGATGCGCCAGGTCAGGCGGCGGTCGTCAAAGCTGCGGGCAAAGGTGAGCCAGCCAAGGCGGGTAATCGACCCGCCGCCCCAGCTCTCCTGCGATAGATCGTTGAAACTCACCCGCGGATCCTGCAGCCGTTTCGTGGTGAGATTATCATCGTGGTTGCGGTTGACGATGTTGCCTTCGAGACGCGCATCCGGTATGCCGGTCCAGCGCTCCAGATCCTGGGTAAAGGTCAGCGCCACCTGGTCAATATAGGCCAGATGTTTATCATGGTTATAGCCGCCGCCGGCGTTGTAGGCCATCTCGTTAAGATAGCCGAGATTATAATGAAAGCCGTTTTCTTCAAGGATCGGACGAATGCCTAGCATATCGCCCAGCAGCCCTTGCTGCCCGGCTTCAAACCCCAGCGCGCTGCCGTTCCACGCCGGGATGTCCGCGGCGCTCACGCCAGGCGCCATGGCCGCCAGCATAGCGCCGATCAAAAGCTGATTTATTTTTTTGTTATGCATTGTGATATCCACCGTGACTGAATAAAAACAAAGGGGATCCCCAGGCTATTTATTTACCCGTTTTCTTTTTTTAAAAATGAATGGCAAAAAGCGTCCGTCGGTAATAAAACCGCGACAATGCCAGAGAAATCGTTATTCACATCTCATTGTTTTACATCATCATTTTATCCACCCTGAATTTTTACCAAAAAAAAACCTAAGCACTTTGCGCCACGAATGACGAAAGTGCTTAGGTTTTGCCTGAGTTCAGTAGCAATCCTGAATTGATTGACCGCACATTATCACTTTATTCAACCCATGCCTATCATCAATAGGCATGCAAGTAATAATATGTGAAGCGAATAACAGTATGGCGGTTAATAGCGGCCGATCGCCGCCGCTATTTCAGCAGACGTTTGCAGGGCGCGAATTTCATTAAACAGGGTCAGCGCCTCGGTATATTCCTTGCGTAAATAGCCTAACCACTGCTTAATTCTCGCCACATGATACAGACCGGTATCACCCTGCTTTTCCAGGCGGGTATATTTTTGCAACAGCTGGACCACCTGCGGCCACGGCATGCGCGGTTCATTGTATTTGATCACCCGGCTGAGGTTCGGCACATTGAGCGCCCCGCGGCCAATCATCACCGAATCGCAGCCGGTGACAGCCATACAATCCTGGGCGCTTTGCCAGTCCCAGATTTCACCGTTGGCGACCACCGGGATAGTCAGGCGCTGGCGGATCTCGCCGATCGCCTGCCAGTTGATGCGTTCGGCTTTATAGCCATCTTCTTTGGTACGGCCGTGAACCACCAGTTCGCTGGCCCCCGCCTGCTGCACCGCGTCGGCGATTTCAAAGCGCCGTTCACCGCTGTCCCAGCCAAGACGAACTTTCACCGTCACCGGCAGATGCTCGGGAACCGCCTCTCGCATGGCTTTCGCGCCGCGATAGATCAACTCCGGATCTTTCAGCAGCGTCGCCCCGCCGCCGCTGCCGTTTACCAGCTTCGACGGACAGCCGCAGTTTAAATCCACCCCCCATGAACCCAGCGCCACCGCGCGGGCGGCATTTTCCGCCAGCCACTCGGGATATTGTCCCAGCAGCTGGACGCGTACGCGGGTTCCGGACGGCGTGCGGCTCTGGTGATGCAGTTCCGGGCATAGCCTGTAGAACGATTTTACCGGCAGCAGTTGATCCACCACGCGCAGAAATTCGGTGATGCAGAGATCGTAATCGTTAACCTCGGTCAGCAGCTCGCGCACCAGCGAATCGAGCACGCCTTCCATCGGCGCCAGTAGAACACGCATATCGTTACCCGGAAAAAAAAGAGGCGCTATGGTAGCGCCTCCGGGCGCTGGTTGAAAGCGCTCAATGCGTCGGACCAGACGCACGCCGTTCCCCGCACGCTCGATGCGGCAAAGCGGCGAGATAATCTCTATGCTTTACAGGGGTCTGTGGCGTCCCATTCGCCTTTATTTGCCGCGCCTCATCCAGCAAGGTAGCGTGGGGAGCGATCCCGCCTGAGCCGCAAGGTGTCGGGCCCTGACGGGTGAGACTATGGTTCCCGTAAGCTATCAGCGCTATGCATAGAATTCATGATGTGATCGGTAGCACATTTTAGGGATTAATTGTATGATGAATGCACTTCATCAAGGGTTATTACCATGAGTAAATCGCTGACTATTATCTGGCAGTACCTGCGGGCTTTCGTCCTGATTTACGCCTGCCTGTACGCCGGAATTTTTATCGCCGGGCTGCTGCCTATCACTATCCCCGGCAGCATCATCGGCATGCTGATCCTCTTCGTGCTGCTGGCGCTGCAAATTATGCCGCCGCAATGGGTCAACCCCGGCTGTAATATCCTGATCCGCTATATGGCGCTGCTGTTCGTGCCGATCGGCGTTGGGGTGATGCAGTACTGGGATCTGCTGCGCGCCCAGCTGGGGCCTGTCGTTATCTCCTGCGCCATCAGTACGCTGGTGGTGTTTGTAGTGGTGAGCTGGAGCTCCCATTTGGTGCATGGCGAACGTAAAGTGATTGGCCAAAAAGGAAAAGAAGAATGATGCATGAAATCTGGTGGTCGCTACCGCTAACCCTGATCGTCTTTTTTCTCGCCCGCAAACTGGCGGCCCGCTTTAAGTTCCCGCTGCTCAACCCGCTGCTGGTGGCGATGGTGGTGATTATTCCATTTCTTCTGCTGACCGGGATCTCCTATGAGCGTTATTTTGCCGGCAGCAAAGTCCTGAACGATCTGCTGCAGCCGGCGGTAGTGGCCCTTGCGTTCCCGCTGTATGAACAGCTGCACCAGATCCGCGCCCGCTGGAAATCTATCATTACCATCTGCTTTATCGGCAGCTGCGTGGCGATGATCACCGGCACCACCGTCGCTCTGCTGATGGGCGCCACGCCGCAAATCGCCGCCTCTATTCTGCCTAAGTCAGTCACTACGCCGATTGCTATGGCGGTTAGCGGCAGCATCGGCGGCATTCCGGCCATCAGCGCCGTGTGCGTAATTTTTGTCGGCATCCTCGGCGCGGTATTTGGGCATACGTTGCTTAACCTGATGCGCATTCGCACCAAAGCGTCGCGCGGCCTGTCAATGGGCACCGCCTCGCACGCCCTCGGCACCGCCCGCTGCGCCGAGCTGGACTATCAGGAAGGCGCGTTTAGCTCACTGGCGCTGGTGCTGTGCGGGATCATCACCTCGTTGATGGCGCCGTTCTTATTTCCGCTGATCCTAGCAGTGGTAGGTTAATAGTGATTTAAATCACATTTTTTAATGCAACAAATCAGAGTTGCATAAAGAATGAGATATTCATCACATATGGAACCGCTGGCCGCCCGTACACTGGCTTCCCATTACACTGTTATGAGGCAACGCTATGCACTCACGTTTTCAAGCTGCTTTGACGACTCTGGCAGCAGATCTGCAGGCGGCCATCGCCCCGATGCTCGCCGACCCGCATTTCCCGGCGCTGCTCGAAGCCGATCAGGTGGCGACGCTGCAGCATGCGACAGGTCTGGACGAAGACGCGCTGGCTTTTGCGCTACTGCCGCTTGCCGCTGCCTGCGCGCGCCCCGACCTTTCTCATTTTAACGTCGGGGCTATCGCCCGCGGCGTCAGCGGCCGCTGGTACTTTGGCGGCAATATGGAGTTTCTCGGCGCTACCATGCAGCAGACCGTTCACGCGGAACAGAGCGCCATCAGCCACGCCTGGCTGCGCGGCGAGACCTCCCTGCGCGCTATCACGGTGAACTACACGCCGTGCGGTCATTGCCGTCAGTTTATGAACGAACTTAACAGCGGGCTGGCGCTGCGCATTCATCTGCCGGGTCGCGAAGCGCATGCCCTAGAGCACTATCTGCCGGACGCCTTTGGCCCGAAAGACCTGGAGATCAAAACCCTGCTGATGGATGAACAGGACCATGGCTTCCCGGTCAGCGGCGATGCCCTGACCCAGGCAGCTATTCAGGCCGCCAACCGCTGCCATGCGCCCTACAGCCACTCGCCTTCCGGCGTGGCGCTGGAGCTGAAAGACGGTACCATTTTCAGCGGTAGCTATGCGGAAAACGCAGCGTTCAACCCGACGCTGCCGCCGCTGCAGGGGGCGCTGAATCTCCTGAGCCTCAACGGCTATGATTATCCCGCTATCCAGCGGGCAATCCTGGCGGAGAAAGCCGACGCGGCGCTGATCCAGTGGGATGCCACCGTCGCCACCCTGAAGGCGCTGGGCTGCCACAATATTGAGCGCGTCCTGTTAGGTTGATCAGCCTGAGCAGATTGCCGGACGGCGTCTTCGGCTTATCCGGCCGACTTTTTATACCGTTAGGTGTCGGGTGGCGCTACGCTTACCCGACCTACGGTTCGCGCCATGGCGAGCTGAAGATCCCTATGCCGGGTGTCGGCTCACGCCTTACCCGGCCTGCGTTCGGCGATCTGTCTATATTGCTGAAAATCCCCGCAATCAAACGCGGGTTTCTTGCGCTTACCCGACGGGTAAAGTAGCCTGAAGACTCCGTTGTCTATTATTGAGCCAAGTTCATGTTAAAGCGTGCGTTCTACAGCCTGTTAGTCCTGCTCGGCCTGCTGCTGTTGACCGTGCTGGGCCTTGACCGCTGGATGAGCTGGAAAACCGCGCCCTATATCTATGATGAACTGCAGGACCTGCCCTACCGTCAGGTCGGTGTGGTGCTGGGCACCGCCAAATATTACCGCACCGGCGTCATCAATCAGTATTACCGTTACCGCATCCAGGGTGCGCTGAACGCCTACAACAGCGGCAAGGTCAACTATCTCCTGCTGAGCGGCGATAATGCTCTGCAAAGCTACAATGAACCGATGACCATGCGTCGGGACCTGATTAAAGGCGGCGTCGATCCCGCGGATATCGTACTGGACTATGCCGGTTTCCGTACCCTCGACTCGATCGTCCGTACCCGGAAAGTGTTCGACACCAACGACTTCATTATCATCACCCAGCGCTTCCACTGCGAACGGGCGCTGTTTATCGCCCTGCATATGGGGATCCAGGCCCAGTGCTACGCGGTGCCGTCGCCGAAGGATATGTGGAGCGTGCGGCTGCGCGAGTTCGGCGCCCGCTTTGGCGCGCTGGCGGACCTCTATATCTTCAAACGGGAACCGCGCTTTCTCGGCCCTCTCATCCCGATTCCGGCGCAGCAGCATGACGTGCCGGATGACGCCCAGTCCTACCCGGCCGTCACCCCGGAGCAGCTGCTGGAGCTGCAGAAAGAAAAGTAGCCTCCATCAACGCATTCGTTTCAGATATAAAAAAACCCGCGCCAGGCGCGGGTTTTTGATGCGTTCAATCTTATTTCTTACGGGCGTATTTCAGGGAGTCCAGCGCCACGGCGAAGATAATAATCGCCCCCTTAATAATGTACTGCCAGTAAGGGTTGACGCCGATATAGGTCAGGCCGTAGTTGATGACGGTGAAGATAATCACCCCGGTCACCACGCCAAACACCGTCCCTACCCCGCCGCTGAACGATACGCCGCCCACCACACAGGCGGCGATGGCGTCCAGTTCATACATAAAGCCGAGGTTATTGGTCGCCGAACCGATACGTCCGGCTTCCAGCAGGCCGCCGAAGGCGTAGAACACGCCGGAGAGGGCATAGATCATCAGCAGGTTTAACGCTACGTTAACCCCGGAGACCTTCGCCGCTTCCGGGTTACCGCCGATAGCGAAAATGTTTTTGCCAAAGCGCGTCTTGTTCCACAGGATCCAGACAAAGAAGACGGCAATCAGCGCGTAGAAGGTAATGTAGGACAGGCGGAAGGAGCCCAGCGCCACAAACCCCTGCGCGAAATGGGAGAAGTGGCTGTCGAAGCCGGAGATCGGCGACGCGCCCACGAAGTCGTAGTACAGCGAGTTAATGCCGTACACGATGATCATGGTGCCGAGAGTGGTAATAAACGGCGTCACGTTCAGGTAGGCAATGACGATCCCGTTAATCAGGCCGATGACCGCCCCGATGGCGCACACCAGCAGGATCACCAGCGGGATCGGCATGGTCGCCATATCCGGGAATACCTTATTGGCATTATCCACCGCCTGCAGCATGGTGGCGGCAATTACCGCCGCCAGACCCACCTGACGGCCGGCGGAGAGGTCGGTCCCCTGCGTGACGATAAGTCCGGCCACGCCGAGGGCAATAATAATACGCACCGAGGACTGGGTCAGAATATTACTCAGGTTGAGCAGACTTAAAAATGTCGGATCCTGGAAAATAATAATGGCCAGCAGGACCAGAAGGACAACATATATCCCACCCTCTTTCAGGTAAGTGAGAAAACTCTTTTTATTTAACGCACTCATGTGAAGCCCCTGATCTTAAAGGTGCAATGACGCAAGACGCAGTATTTCGTTTTGCGTGGTGGTTTTAGTCTCAACAATGCCCGCGACCAGGCCGTTGCTCATCACCAGAATGCGGTCGGTAATCCCCAGCAGTTCCGGCATTTCGGAAGAAATAATAATGATCCCTTTGTCTTTTTTAGCCAGTTCGGCAATCAGCTGATAGATTTCAAACTTGGCGCCGACGTCGATACCGCGCGTTGGCTCATCCAGCATCAGGATCTCCGGCTGGGTCAGCAGCCAGCGGCCTATAATGACCTTTTGCTGGTTACCACCGGAAAGCGAGCCAATCTGCGTATGCTGACCGGGGGTTTTGACGCGCATCGAGTCAATAACCCATTGGGTATCGCTCTTCATTCGCGAGTTATCCAGCAAGCCGATGCTGTTTTTATATTTCTTAATATTGGAGATCAGCGAGTTAAACCCGATATCCAGATAGGCGTAAATCCCGGTAGAGCGCCGCTCCTCGGTCACCAGCGCAAAACCGTGGTTAATCGCCTCGTTGGCGCTGTGGTTGTTGATCTTCTTGCCGTGCAGCGTGATGGTGCCGCTGGCCTTCTCACGGATGCCGAACAGGGTCTCCACGATGTCGGTGCGTTTAGCGCCCACCAGGCCGGCGATACCGAGAATTTCGCCCTTATGCAGGTCAAAGGAGACATCGCGAATGGAGGGCTGGCGCAGCGAGGTGAGATTGCGCACCTGGAGGATCACTTCGCCCGGAGTGTTTTCGCGATCCGGAAAACGCTGGTTAAGCGAACGCCCGACCATCATGGCGATGATCTTATCCATATCCAGCCCTTCCAGCGGCTGGGTGGCGATCCACTGGCCGTCGCGCAGGATGGTTATTTCATCGCACAACTGGAAAATTTCTTCCATTTTATGCGAGATATAGACGATACCGCAGCCGCGATCTTTCAGCTTACGGATGATCTTAAACAGATGGTTGACCTCTTTTTCCGTCAGCGATGACGTCGGCTCATCCATGATGACGATTTTGGCGTCATAGGAAAACGCCTTCGCGATCTCAATCATCTGCATCTGAGATACCGATAAGGTACCGACGCGGGCGCGCGGATCGATATCAATATCCAGCTCATCAAAAATGGCCTTGGTATCCCGGTACATTTTGTCCTGATCGACAAACATGCCTTTAGTTGGATAGCGCCCGAGCCACATGTTATCCATGACCGAACGCTGTAATACCAGGTTTAATTCCTGATGCACCATCGAAATACCGTTTTCCAGGGCTTCTTTCGCCGAATGGAAATCGATCTCTTTTCCCTGAAAAAGAATGCTACCGGAATCTTTTTGATAGATCCCAAAAAGGCATTTTAATAATGTCGATTTACCGGCGCCGTTCTCACCCATTAACGCATGAATGGAGTGCGGACGAACCTTCAGGTTGACATTATCAAGAGCCTTGACGCCAGGAAACGATTTGTTGATGTTGCTCATCTCCAACAAATATTCGCCTGACCGTTCGCTATTATTGCTGACCATAGTTATACCTGGCTGCGTTCATGCAAGCCCCGTCCGGCGCACTAGCGCCAGCAGGAGTCTGGTTCTGTATCAGGAATAATCGGGCGTGGATAACCCACGCCCGCAACTCACATCACGATTATTTGCCGGTAAACTGGCTCAGGTTGTCTTTATCGACGCCCACGTAGGGGACGCGAACAATCTTGTTGTCAATTTTCCAGTTGGTGCCTGCCGCGGCGTCTTTCCCGTCGGCAAGGTTTTTCGCCAGCTCGAAGGTCGCTTTTGCCTGGTTGTTGGCATCGTTCAGCACAGTACCGGCCATCGCGCCGGATTTCACCAGCGCCAGGGCTTCCGGCAGGGCATCAACGCCGAACACCGGAATGCTGCTCTTGTTGTGCGCTTTCAGCGCTTCAACCGCGCCCATCGCCATGGCGTCGTTGTTAGCGATCACCACTTCAATCTTGTTGGCATTCGGGCCGGAGAGCCAGGCGTCCATTTTGTCTTTCGCCTGGGCGGTATCCCACATCGCGGTATCCAGCTGCAGCTGCTGGGTCTTCAGACCTTTATCATTCAGCTCTTTAATAACGTAAGTGGTACGCGCTTCCGCATCCGGATGGCCCGGCTCGCCTTTCAGCAGAACGTACTGGATCTGACCGTCTTTATTCAGATCCCAGTTCGGGTTGGCTTTCCAGTGCTTGGCGATCAGATCGCCCTGAATAATCCCGGACTCTTTCGAGTCGGTACCGACGTAATAAGCCTTGTCATAACTATCCAGCGCTTTGCGGGAAGGCTCTTTGTTGAAGAACACCACCGGAATATTCTGCCCGCGCGCCTTTTCAATCACCGTACCTGCGGCGGCCGGGTCAACCAGGTTAATCGCCAGCGCCTTCACTCCTTTCGCCAGCAGCACGTCAATCTGATCGTTTTGTTTCGACTGGTCGTTCTGCGAATCATTCATCAACAGCTGGACGTCTGGCGCGGATTTGCCATCTTTTTCAATCGCCTTACGCACTACCGACATAAAGTTGTCGTCATATTTATAAATCGTCACGCCGATACGGGTATCTGCTGCGTGTGCGGCGGCGCCAAATAACAGACCAGCCATTACAGCAGACAGGGTAAACACCTTCTTATTCATGGAATCTCCGGTTTTATTATGCAGGGTCATTATTGTGAGAAAATGCAGGCGGGATTTGTTGCATTAGTGTTACCGCACAACGCATTTCACGACGAAAATTCGGTCTTCCGTGTCGGGTAACGCTCCAGAAAAATACGACTGTAAAACTCGTTTAACGCCTTGTTCCTACTAAATAAAGTGAGGAATATCCATCACCTCGTGGTTCAGACTGGTAAACGCTGCCATCATAATCAGGCGAATGTTAATATACTGTGAATTTACTCACAAATTGAAAGCGGTTACATCCCGCGATCGCGTCAGTTAGTGATCGGCCCCACAGTTTGCCGCTGGGCAACGGAATGACGGCGCACCAGCGTCGGCATAAAGCAGTGCGTCGCCTCGCGATCCAGCTTGCCGGCCGCCCCCAGCAGCGCCAGCTCGGTGGCCAGCTTTGCCATCGACATTACCGGATAGCGCACGGTGGTGAGCTGAGGATCGGTGTAACGGGAAATAGGAATATCATCAAAGCCAATCAGCGACAGATGCTGCGGCACGACAATGCCGTTGTCCTTCAGCGTCGTCAGCGCGCCGGCCGCCATGCTGTCGTTATAGGCAAACACCGCGGTGAGGCCGAGATTTCGCCCCAGCAGTTCGACCATCGCCGCTTCACCGCCCTGCATATCCGGAGAGCCGGAACCGATCCAGCTGTCCGGGGCGATGATGCCTTGCTCCTGCAGCGCTTTGCTCCACCCTTCCCGGCGCATATCGTCATCTTCAATGCCGTGGTTTGAGGAGAGATAGCCGATGCGCTGGTGACCATGATTGAGCAGCATACGGGTGGCCATCAGCGCGCCGCTGACGTTGTCGAGTCCGACGCAGCGATGGGCATACCCCGGCACGATGCGGTTGATCAGCACCATCCCCGGGATATGTTGCATAAAGTCGCTCAGTTCATCATCGCTCAGCGCTTTCGAATGGACGATCAGCGCCGAGCAGCGCTGACGGATCAGCACCTCGATGGCGTGACGCTCTTTTTCCGCCTCGTGATAGCTGTTGCCGATCAGCACATATTTCTGATGCTGCTGAGCAACGGTATCCACTGCTTTCACCAGCGCGCCGAAGAAGGCGTCGGAGACGTCCATCACCACCACGCCGATGGTATCGCTGACCTGGGTGGCCAGCGCCTGGGCGTTGGCGTTGGGCCGGTAGCCCAGTTGGGTCACCGCTTTCATCACCACGTCGCGCGTATCCGGACTCACCAGCGCGCTGTTATTCAGCACCCGCGACACGGTGGCCACGGAAACGCCCGCCTGGCGGGCGACATCACGAATGGTGATCATACTCAGCGACCTTAAGAGAATTACAGCACGTCACATTCACCTCCTGTGCTTAGCAAGGAGGCTATTCTGGCAGCGACCCGCGGTCCGCTGCGTGAGTGAGGTCACACGGCTGGAAACGTTTACATCCGTTTTGTTAATGATTGTGATCGAGATCGTTATCTGGATGTGTCTTTCAATGATGTGCCTGACGCACGCAGGGTTAACTGACGCCACAGCCATTCCACCGGCCCCTGGCGGAAGCAGCGCAGCCAGAGCGATGAGACAAGGAGGTTAACGGCCCAGATGGGGGGGACAAAGGCCAGCAGCTGCAGACGATCGAAGCGCATAAACAGCCCAAGATG
Source organism: Klebsiella sp. 28 (assembly GCF_018223905.1). Taxonomy (NCBI): domain Bacteria; kingdom Pseudomonadati; phylum Pseudomonadota; class Gammaproteobacteria; order Enterobacterales; family Enterobacteriaceae; genus Klebsiella; species Klebsiella sp. 28. Next base: position 5,310 of record NZ_JAGRQY010000038.1, on the reverse strand, counting down.
ATAAAACAGGGTGGTGCAGATCAGGGTCTGCAGCAGGTAGTTGGTCAGCGCCATGCGTCCGACGCAGGCGATAGCGCCCACCAGGCGGAAACGGCAGAGCTGCGGCCAGTAGCCCCAGGCCAGCGCGGCATAGCCGATAGCCTGCAGCGGGGCGCTAAGTTCGCGCGGCGCCTGCAGTAAAAACGCGCACCAGCGATAGTCCCATGCCAGATACCACTGGGCGAATATTGCCGGCAGATTGACCGCCATGCCGGCCGCCACCAGCAGCGCGCCGGTACGCCGGTAGTGACGCAGGCTAAACTGTCCCTTCAGCCAGCCGCTGCGCATCAGCGCCGCGCCCATCAGCATCATCCCCGCCAGCTGCCAGCCATACTGCGCGCCCAGCGCCAGCAGATTGTCAGATAGCATATCCACCCGGTTGCTGACCGCCTCCATGCCACCGTGCAGCTTCCAGTACTGCTCATACTGCAGGTTCGCCGCGTCCGGCGCCCACGAGCGATTCGCCGCGGTCCCGGAGATCATCCCCAACAGGACCAGCACCGCAATGCCGGTGAGGTAGAGCACCACCCCGGTGTTGAACAGCGATTTGACATGGTGCGCCTCACGCACCATGCGCCAGCTCACCAGCCCCACCAGGGCATAGGCCAGCAGAATATCGCCATCCCAGAAAAAAAGACCGTGAATGAAACCGAGCAGCGCCAGCAGCGTCAGCCGCGACTGGATCCAGCGCTTCCCTCGCGGAAGCAATAGCTGAAGACCGGCGCCAAACAGCAGCGCGAACAGGGTGAGAAACTTCACCTGCGCCAGCAGGTCGAGGAGCGCCCAGGTCCATGCATCGCTAAGGGACGCGCTTCCTGACCAGGCGGGATTGAGATAAGCGGCCTTCGGCAAGCCGAAGGCGCTGATATTGAGAAGCAGGATACCGAGGATGGCGACGCCGCGGACAAAGTCCAGCGTGACATTTCTCTCCATGCACCCTGCTCCGTTTTAGTCGTGGTGACGTACTGCGCGCAGGAATTCCTGGCGGGTATTCTGGCTGGATTTAAACAGGCCGCCGAGAGAGGTGGTGGTGGTGGCGCTGGTCGCGTCGCGAATGCCGCGCGCCTTCACGCAATAATGCACCGCGTCAATGGATACCGCCACGTTGTTGGTGCCGAGCAGCGTCTGCAGCGCGATCAGGATCTGCTGCGTCAGACGCTCCTGGACCTGCGGACGTTGGGCGAAGAACTGCACGATGCGGTTGATTTTCGACAGGCCGATCACCGAATCTTTCGGGATATAGGCTACCGTCGCTTTACCATCGATGGTAACGAAATGGTGTTCGCAGGTGCTGGTCAGGGTGATATCGCGCACGGTGACCATTTCATCGACCTTCATTTTGTTTTCAATGACGGTGATTTTCGGGAAGCGAGAATAATCCAGCCCGGAGAAGATCTCATCGACATACATTTTGGCGATGCGATGCGGGGTCTCCATCAGACTGTCATCACTCAGATCCAGATTCAGCAGTTGCATAATCTCGGTCATATGACCGGTAATCAAACGCTTGCGTGTTTCGTTATCAATTTCTTGTACTGGCGCACGCATCGGCGTCTCCAGCCCACGAGCGACCAGCGCTTCATGAACGAGGACGGCTTCTTTACTCAGTGATGACATTTATGTTTCTCCTGCAGGTGTGGCGCTCTTTGCTTTTTCTGGGGGCAAAGTTTGTATTCATTGTGCGTGAGGTGGCGCACAGAATCCAGTAGCCGTAACGATAATTATTGAAATTGGCGCTGCCTTTTATTAGGGAGCGAAGCCATGCCTCAGGCGCGACGCCAAATCCTTATCGCCGTATCCGGAATGTTCCAACCGCTGTACGCATTCATAAGCGCCGTCGCTACACCGGCATGTTGGCTATAAGTTGCATTAATGATGCAGTAAGTTCTCAAAAGGAGAAAGTGAAAGTTGCTCACCGGCTAATGAAATATCTGTATTATGAACGTTTACGCGCACATCCCTTCCGAGGAGCCTTGCATGGAACTGCTTGAAGAGCATCGCTGTTTTGACGGCCAGCAACAACGCTGGCGTCATCACTCCCCTGTCCTGAACTGCGCCATGACGTTCAGCATTTTTTTACCGCCTGAGCGCGAAACGCCGCCGCCGGTGCTGTACTGGCTGTCGGGGCTGACCTGTAACGATGAGAACTTTACCACCAAGGCGGGCGCCCAGCGCATTGCCGCCGAGCTGGGCATCGCGCTGGTGATGCCGGATACCAGCCCGCGCGGTGACGAGGCGGCCAACGACGACGGTTACGATCTCGGACAAGGCGCCGGCTTCTACCTGAACGCCACCGAGGCGCCCTGGGCGGCGCACTACCGAATGTACGATTACCTGCGTGACGAACTGCCCGCGCTTATTCGTAGCGAGTTTAGCGTCGGCGAACGCTGCGCCGTCAGCGGCCACTCGATGGGCGGCCACGGCGCGCTCATTATGGCGCTCAAAAATCCCGGCCGCTACGCCAGCGTCTCCGCCTTCGCGCCGATCGTCAATCCCTCCCAGGTCCCGTGGGGCAAGAAAGCGTTTACCGCCTATCTCGGCGCGGATGAATCGGCATGGCACTCCTGGGACAGCTGCGCGCTGATGCAGGCCAGCCGGCCGGAGGACGCCGTGCCGACGCTTATCGATCAGGGCGACAACGATCCATTCCTTGCCGGACAGCTGCAGCCGGCGGTACTGGCGGAGGTCGCGCGGCAGAAGGCCTGGCCGTTAACGCTGCGCATCCAGCCCGGTTACGACCACAGCTATTACTTCATTGCCTCGTTTATTGAAGACCATCTGCGCTTCCATGCGCAGCATCTCTTTGGCTAAACGCCAATGCGCCGCGAAGCTGCTTCGCGGCGCATGTTCAGGCCTACAGGACGCGTTTTAGCGCCGGCAATCAGAAGCGATAATCCACCGCCATAAAGTAGCGACGGCCTTCTTCGGTATAGCTGTAGTCGTCCCGGCTCAGATCTTTATCACCCACGTTCTGCACCCCGGAGCGCAGTTTCACGTTTTTGGTCACCTGCCATGCCGCGCCAACGTCAAACAGGGTGTAGCCGCCCGGCGTTTTGCCGGTGGCGCTCACCGCGCGCTGCTGGCCGGTATAGTTGGCCGTCACGTAGAAGGACCAATCGTCCAGCGGTTTCCAGTCGAGCGTGCCGTTGGCGGTATGGAACGGCAGCGTCTGCAGCGGTTTGTTGCCGCCATTGCTCAGATCGCGACCATCGTTGTAGGTGTAGTTCACCGTCAGCTTCCACTCATCGCCAAACGGGATCTTCACCTCCGTCTCCACCCCTTTGATGCGGGCTTTGTTGACGTTGAAATAGCGGAAGATCGGCACGCGCTTGCCGTTGACGGTTTTCCAGCCGACAAAGTTCGGGTAGCCCGGCGCTTCGCTGGCGCTGGAGGTGCGCAGAACATCGATCATGTCGTCGACATTATTCTGGAAGGTGGTGATGCTGCCTTCGACATTTTCAAGCCAGCCCTCTTCCCCGCGGTAGTAGAGACCGAGCTCGAAGCTTTCGCTGGTTTCCGGTTTCAGATCCGGGTTACCGACGATGCTGCACGAGCCGCGGCAGGAGTTGGTGGTCCAGTCGGGGTTAAGCTGCAGCAGCGACGGGGCTTTAAACGCCGTCGCCCAGCCGCCTTTGACGGTGACGGTATCGGTGGCGTTATACACCAGATAGGCGCGCGGGCTCCAGTGATCGCCATAGGTCTGATGGTCGTCCATACGAATGCCGGTGGTCAGCGCCAGCGGCTCGATGATGCGCCATTCGTCTTCGATAAACAGGGCGTACTGGCTGGCCGACGTTGACTGGCCGCCGCTGCTCAGGTTGACCGGATCTTTCAGTTTGTCGTGGCGCCATTCGCCGCCGAAGGTCACCAACTGGTTAATCATGCCCAGCGGCAGGACATACTTGCCGTCGATTGCATTGCTTTCCGAGGTAATAGTCCCGCTCTGCCCTGGATTTTTGTTATCCACCTTTTCGCCGTAGAACTTGAGCTCGCTATTGCCAATATCCCAGCGGCCGTTATGGCTCAGAGAGTAGTTCTCCCGCTCAAGGCGGTTGCGGTCAAGGGAATCGGAATCGCGATCCTGACGGTCAAAGCCGTAGCCTGCGGTAAAATCGTGGTTTTCGTTCGGCGTCCAGGCGAATTCAACATTGCCATCGCGGCTGGTGAAGCCCTCGATGCGCGGCGTCTCGCCGGTGGCATTACTGGATGACTGCGGATCGTCCTTGGCGCGTTTTGCCAGGCTGCCGTAGGCCTTCATTCCAAGTACGCCGTCGATCAGCGGGCCGCTGGTGAAGAACTGGCCGTTATAGGTATCCCCGCGATCGCGGTGCTCCTGAATAGTGGTATCAGCACTCAGCGTCCCGGTCCATTTCTGGCCGATTTTTTTGGTAATAATGTTGACCACCCCACCGAGCGCATCGGAGCCGTAAAGGGAGGACATCGGGCCGCGCACCACTTCGATACGCTCAATAGCATCCACCGGGATCCAGTTAAGGTCGAAGTCATTGTGGCGGAAGACGGCGTTCCGCGAGTTAACGCGCTTGCCGTCGACCAGGATCAGGGTATAGCTGCTGCTCAGACCGCGGATGCTAACGCCCTTGCGGTTATCCCCTTCGTTGGTGAGCTGGACCCCAGGCACATCGCGCAGCACGTCTTTCAGGTTCTGAACAGGCTTGCGTTGTAAATCCTGTTGGGTGATGACGCTGATGCTCGCCGGCGCGTCTTTGACATTCTGTTCAGTGGCCGAGGCGGTCACCACCAGCGTTTCTTCATTCACATCGGCCAGAGCCGGAAACGCCAACGATACGACGGACGCAGACAATCCCGCCCGGATAAAAGGGTTTAACCTGAACATTCCAAATCTCCATGAGGTGTACAACCAAACAAACAACAAGGTGCTGCTCACACGCGCTGGCGACTTGCCGCTCTGTCGGCGGCATGCTCGCGCTGTTTTCTCGTCGATGTGGCTGGTCGCCCGGTGTCAGTCTGTACAAGCGGCAGAGACGGGGAGTGGCTTCATCCGTAATGGGCAAAAATGATAAAGATAATGATTACGATTATCAATATAATTATGAAGAATTGTGACAAGCTGTAACCGCACAAACATAAAAAAAGCCCTCTGTTCAGAGGGCTTGCGGGTGATGACAAATCTGTCTTCGTTATTGTGCTCACATGTCTGCCGGTTGGCGGTTTTCGCCTTACCCTGCCTACGAAACATAGCAATATCAATCAGTTACGCGGTAATCTGTAGGCCCGCGCAAGCGCATGGAC